>JACMIM010000426.1 GCA_014381165.1 Roseiflexaceae bacterium | reverse complement strand
GGTGGCGGCGTTGCCTAACCAGGTGGAAAAATTCTTCTAGTAGACGTTGGGGTTATATGGTGGGGGGGGGATTGAAACCCTCCCCCACCATATCATTTCACTCCAACAAGGCATATGACAGAACCAACTGTGAACCCGCTGCGCTCGGGCATGCGCATGCAGCGCACCCCGGAGCCATGCACAATGGTCATCTTTGGCGCAACCGGCGATCTGACACACCGCAAGCTGGTGCCAGGGCTGTACAATCTCCAGCGCGAGCGGCTGCTGCCGCCGGGCTTCAGCGTGATCGGCTTTGCCCGCCGCGATTGGAGCGACGACTATTTTCGCCAGACACTGGTCGAGGACGTGCAAGAGTTCTCGCGCAGTGGCTTTGAAGAGCCGCTCTGGCAAAGCTTCGCCGAGGGTATCAGCTACAATCGATCGTCGTTCGACGACCCGGCTGGCTACCAGGCGCTGGCCGAAAAGCTCAACGCGCTCGATGCAGAGCGCGGCACCAGCGGCAACCGGCTGTTCTACCTGGCGACTGGGCCTGAGTCGTTTACAACAATTATTCAGCAGCTGGGCGCGGCAGGCCTACGCCAATCGCCGGGCGGCGGCTGGACGCGGATTATTATCGAGAAGCCGTTTGGTAGGGATATGGCCAGCGCCCGCGAGCTGGACGCCGAGGTGCATAAGGTCTTCGACGAAAGTCAGGTCTACCGGATCGACCACTACCTGGGCAAGGAAACCGTGCAGAACTTGCTGGTCTTTCGCTTTGCCAATGGTATTTTCGAGCCGGTCTGGAACCGCCGCTATGTCGATCATGTGCAGATCACGGTGGCTGAAGCGGTGGGTGTGGAAGGGCGCGGCAACTACTACGAGCAGGCCGGTGCGATCCGCGATATGGTGCAGAACCACCTGATGCAGCTGCTGACGCTGACCGCCATGGAGCCGCCCGGCTTTTACGAGGCCAACAGTGTGCGCGACGAAAAGGTCAAGGTGCTGCGCGCTATGCGCCCGCTCGCGCCCGACGAGGTGGCGAAATACACGGTGCGCGGCCAGTACACTGCTGGCACGCAGGCTGGCAAGCCTGTCCCCGGCTACCTGGAAGAAGCGGGCGTACCTGCTGGCGCACACGCCGAAACCTATGTGGCCATGCAAATGTTTGTCGAGAATTGGCGTTGGGCCGGTGTGCCATTCTACCTACGCACCGGAAAGCGCCTGCCCAAGCGCGCCAGCGAGATCGCCATCCAGTTCAGGAGCGCCCCGCTGATGATCTTCGACCAAGGGCCGCTCAATGATATCGAGCCGAATGTGCTGACCATCAAAGTTCAGCCGGATGAGGGTATCTCGCTCAAGTTCGAATCAAAGGTGCCCGGCCAGCTGACCCAGATTCGCCCCGTGACCATGGACTTTCGCTACAACGCCGCTTTTGGTGTGGAATCGCCGGAGGCCTACGAGCGCCTGCTGCTCGATGCCATGCTTGGCGACTCGACGCTGTTTACGCGATCGGACGAGGTCGATGCCTCGTGGTCGCTGATCACACCCATCCTAGCGGGCTGGCAAAACGCGCCCCCGCCGGAACCCTACGCGGCTGGTAGCTGGGGGCCGCGCGCCGCCGACGAATTCCTGGCCCGCGCTGGCCGCGAGTGGCGGCGGCTGTGAGCAAGGGCTGAGGGCTGAGGGCTGAGGGCTGAGGGCTGAGGGCTGGGGGCTGAGGGCTGAGGGCTGGGGGCTGGGGGCTAGATGATAGATATTGTAAGGGCGAAGCATTTGCCCGCTAGATCGGCACGAGGATAGATATTGTAAGGGCGAAGCATCTGCCCGCTAGATAGGCGCGGCAGCAAGCACACGCAGAAAGCTTCTAGAACGGGCTTAGGCTTCTCGCCAGCAGCAGATGCTTCGCCCCGCCTTTTCTCGCCAGTGGCAGATGCTTCGCCCCTGGCCTACGCCCCGGCTCCTAATATCCCGGCGCTGAAGCGCCGGGATGTTTCGCCCCAAGCAAAGGCAGATGCAGTGACGCAGACAACCACACTCGGACAGCGCCAACAGATCGAGATCGCCGCAATCGAGGCCGAGCTGGCCGCGCTTTGGCGGCACGCGCCCGGCCACGATGCGCCCCAATTGACCCGCGCCTGCGTGATGACGCTGGTCGCCCCGGTGCTCGACCAAGCCGCCGCGCAGTTAGCCGGGGCGGCGACCCTCCACCTGACCGACCGCTTCCCCAACCGCACGATTGTGATCGACGCCCGCCCCGATGACCAGGAAGATGTGCTCGACGCCTGGGTGCAGGCTAACTGCCAGATGCCCGCCGCAGGCCGCGCCCAGGTCTGCTGCGAGCAAGTCACGATCGACGCGCGCGGGCCGGCGGTCGAGCGGGCATCGGGCGTCGTGCTGCCGCTGCTGGTGCCGGATGTGCCGGTGGTACTGTGGTGGCCCAGCGGCGACCCGCAGGCATCGCCGCTGTTCGCACAGTTGAGCGAGCTAGCCGATCGCGTGATCGTCGATTCAGCCACGTTCGCTCAACCTGAGCCGCAACTGCGCGCCCTGCTGAAAGATGCTCGTGCTCACAAGCGCGTGAGCGATCTCGCCTGGGCACGGCTGACGCCCTGGCGCGAATTGCTGGCCCAGTTCTTCGACAGCGCAGCCAGCGCAGCCCAGGTTCACACAATCAGCAGCGTGCGCGTGCAGTACGAACTACCTGAGGCAGTGCTTGACCGCGTGCAGCCGCTGATGCTGGTCGGCTGGCTGGCCGCCAAGCTTGGTTGGCAGCCGCTGGGGGCGCTACTCAATCGGGCTGATGCCGCCTTGAGCCTGCGTCGGCCCGATGGGGGCAGTGTGGAGGTGATGCTCGTTCCGCAGGCTGTCGCTGCTCCTGCTGCCGCGCGGATCACCGCCGTCGAACTGCGCACGGCTATAGCCACCTATCAGGTTGGCTGTAGCAGCGCCACAAACTGTGCGACGGCGCGTGTTCAGCCTCGTGAGGGCGCAGCTATTCAGCGCGTGGTTCGGCTTGAGCAGCTTGCTGTGGCCGAGCTGCTCGCCGAGGACTTGCGCCTGTTCGGGCGCGACCGTGCCTATGAGGCTACACTGCGCGCCCTTGCGGCAATATCCGAGCCAACCGCCTAATACCTTCTAATACCTTAGGACTTACGCAGTTGGCAACTTCAGCCTGCGGCAGCATGGAACATCTATCTTTTTGTTTCGTTTTTTGGTGCAAGGCACCAAAAACGAAACAATTATGAGCTGTTTCCTTGCCCGCCGCAGGCGAAATGAAACCTGTTGGGCAACTGCGTAACTCCTAAGCTAATAGCCCGGTGTTTCAGCGACGGGGGGAGTGGTCTACTGCGGCGCGCAGCGATCACTACCCAATTTGAATCACCGACCCACGCACGATCAATTCAGTTGGCAGGACGCGGTGCTGCACCGGCGCGTCGCCATCGATTGCCGCCACCAGCAACTCAGCTGCCAGGCGGCCTTTCTCCTCGACCGGCTGGCGCACGGTGGTCAGCGCTGGGCGCATCAGGCGCGCATCGGGCAGATCGTCGAAGCCGACAAGCGAAAGCTCGTCGGGCAGCGTCAGGCCAAAGTCGCGGGCCGTTTCCAGCACGCCGATCGCCAGAATATCGCTCATGGCCACTACCGCAGTTGGTCGGTGCTCATGGCCCCAGAGCGCTTCGAATGCCTCGCGCCCGCCCTGCCAGCTGCTTGGAGCCTCGACAAAGCAGACCCGTGGGTCGTCGGGCGAGATCGCGAATTCATCCAGCGCCTCACAATAGCCGAGCAGCCGCTCGCCGAGCGTGCCGGTGTATTCTTTACGCCCGCCCGGCTTGCCCGATTCAATACACACCACGCCGATAGTACGGTGGCCCAACTCTAGCACATGGCGCATGGCCGCCCGCGCGCCGCTGCGATCGTCGACATTCACGCTTGGCACATCGTCCGGCGCAACACTATCGACAATTACGAACGGCACGCTGCGCCGCCGCAGCATCACCACCTCGCCGCGATCCACCTCCAGTCCAACCACGATAAAGCCATCGACAGTAGCGTGCGGGATAGCCTTCAGGCGCGAACCCCGCAGCGGCGGCACGATCATCAGCGTTTTGCCAGCATCGTTGCAGATGTGGCCAATGCCGCGAATCAGCTGCGCATAGAACGGGTTCTGCATGGCTGAGGCAATATCCTGCGGCAGCAGCAACCCGAGCGCATTCGTGCGGCGCGTGGTCATACTGCGCGCGATCGGGTCGGGCGAGTAGCCCAGCCGTTCAGCCACTGCGTGGATGTGCTCGACTGTGGTCGTGGCGAGTTGGCCGGGGTCGTTAAAGGCGAAAGAGACGGCAGTCTTCGAGACGCCAGCCTCTTTCGCTATATCGTTAATGGTAATTTTGCTCATCGCCAGTTCTCCTATCAGGCGATTATAGCATAGCGCAACAAACCGGCACGTTGCGCCGGCGTGCAATACGGGCGCGGCGTACATCCAAGAACGGTGGTTGCACGTAAACTAGGCGAATATTCCGTGCATGCTCATCCAATGGCGGTACATGTTGCACACACGCTCACCAAGGTTGCCGCTCGTAGTTGTACAACGATGCCTACCCAAATCAGGCGGTCACCATGCTGCGACAACGTGAGTTGAACGTTGTGCCACAAACACACAGTGACCCACCTGCGCCACCAGTGTTACAGGACGAGGCACTGATAAGCGCTGTTGCAAGCGGCGATACTGCTGCACTCTCGGCACTGTATGATCGCTACGCCCGCGCGGTGTTTGGCATCGCGCGCCGTATGCTCGACAGCGAACAGACGGCAGAAGAGGTTGTCCAGGATACATTTCTGCGGGTCTGGCACCGCAGCGAGCAGTTTCAAGCCGCGCGGGGCGGGGTGCCGCAATGGCTGCTGGGTATTGCTCACCATCTGTGTATCGACGAACTGCGACGCCGGAAGTCTCGCGCGGTCATGGTCTTGAACAGCGACGAACCGCAGCTGTTCGAGGCTATGCAGCAGGGTGGTCACAGCGTCGACGAAGAAGTCTGGCTGCGCGAGCGGCGTCAGCTCATCCGCAGCGCGCTATCGGAAATTCCTGCTGAACAGCGGCGTGTGATCGAGCTTGCCTATCTCAGCGGGCTGACGCAAAGCGAGATCGCTAGCCACACTGGCGAGGCGCTTGGAACCATTAAAACGCGCGTCCGGCTTGGCCTGCGCAAACTGCGTGACATCTTGGCGGAACGACACATAACAGGAACGTAGTGCTATCCATCTAGCCGCACGGGAAATCGTAGTGGGTCCAACGGCTCTAGAGCATACTCATCATGACAGACTGGCACGATCTCATTCCGGCCTATGCGCTTGGCGCGCTCGACCCGGACGAAACAATTCAAATTGAACAGCACCTGCGTGTTGACGCCAGCCTGCGGGCTGAACTCGACCGCTTCCGCGCTGTTGTCAATACATTGCCGCTTGCAATCGAACCGGCGGGGCCGCCCGCGCGGGTGAAGGCCGCGCTGTTTGCAAAGATAGCAGCATCGGCGGTTCAGCCGGAAGCAGCCTATGCATCGCGTGCGCTGCTACGGCCTCGCCAACGCTGGGCGGTTGGGCTGGGCGGGGCATTTGTGGCCGCGCTGTTGGTGATTGCACTGCTTAGTTCAGCACTGTACTCGGCCAATACGCAGCTTCAACAGGCCAAAGCAACCAATCAGCAGATTCTCCAGCAGGTCGCCGCCGCGCAGGAGCAGGCAACTGCTGCGGCCCAGACGATCGGTGATCTACAGCGCGCGCAGCAGCAGATCCGCGCCGAACTGGCGTCGGCGCGCACCAACGAACAGCGGCTCGCCGCCAGCCTGATCGCATCGACCGCCGAGCTGCAAACGATCAACGCCCAGATCGAAGTAAACCAAGACACACTCGTGTTCCTCGCGGCAACTGATCTAGCAACACGCCCGCTGCTGGCCAGTGTCGGCGATCGGAATGCCCAAGGGTCGATGTTTATGCGTCCGGGTCGCGCCGATGCAGTTGTGCTGGTGCGTGGGTTGCCGCAGCTCGACCAATCGCAGACCTACCAGTTCTGGCTTGCCCAAGGCGGCCAGCAGGTGAACGCGGGCACCCTGATCATCGATCCTGATGGCACCGGCAGGCTGCTGCTCAAAGCCCCAGCTTCTGTTGACACCTTCACACAGGCAATGGTGACGGTCGAGCGCAATGCGTCTGTAAGCTTGCCAAGTACCCGCGTGGTGCTGCAAGGGTCGCTCTCCTAGCTTTACAGCTGATCAACGTGTGTTTCGAAGCGTCTATGCTGAATAGACGCTTCTTTTTTGCGTAGCATAATCCTGCTCTTTTATTTTGTTTTCATTTTTATGCATCCAGAACAATGTTATTCGCGTAGATAGGGGCGAAATAAACGTGACACTGTACTCCATTATCTTCAACGTTTCACTTGAGTACGTATGGAGTGTTTATTTCTCCCTGAAGCACACCAACACCAGTAGCATATAGAAGAACTAGCATTCGTTACGGAATTGGCATATCGTGTTGTGCCGCGCTTTGCTGTGGGTTAACACACAACAAAGCACGACAGCAGTGATATTTCTATTTGTAGCAGTGTGCTTTCAGATATGTGCGTCTGGTGATCCTCGCTCGGTGAATATGCCACGGGACATGTGATGTAACTATGTTGAAACGAGGAGGTTTTCATTGCTACAGCAATCTGTGCAGAAACAGTACCGTCCGCTGTCCATTCTCATGGTGTTCACGCTACTCGTGACGGTGTTTGCCGCACTGATGCCGCAGTTAAACCCTGCTGGCGCAGCAGAGCGTGGCAAGGTTCGCGTGCGCATCGTTCACGCCGTGCCCGACTTTGGCCCGGTCGATGTGTACATCAAGAACACCAAGCGTCTTTCGAACGTTTCATTCTTTACTGTCAGCGAATATCTAACGCTTGCTCCTGGATCGACAAAGGTGCAGGTTGTGGCCGCCGGCAGGACGCCCTCGCACAGCAACTCGGTGGTCGACACGAGTTTCACCTTTGTTTCTGGCCAGGACTATAGCGTTGTCGCACGCGGCACCGCATCAAGTAGCGACAGCGCAGGTGTAGGTGGAACACTCGTCACCGACGATACCAGCCTGCCAGCGTTCGGCCAGGCCCGCGTGCGGGTGGCGCACTTCTCGCCCGATGCACCAGCAGTCGACATCTATGCCAATGGGGCCAAGGTGCTGGACGCGCTCAGCTACCTGAATACATCGGGCTACCTGGATGTGCCAGCCGGGACATACACGTTTGGCGTGGCACCGGCAGGCGGCAGCGTGATCTACACGACCACGGCAACGCTGGCGGCTGGCCAGGTGGCGACCGCCTGGGCGAACGGCCTGCTGAGCGGCAGCGGCGCACAAGCCTTCAAGGTCACGCCCACGATTGACGCGCAGGCCAGTGGCGTGGCGCGCATACGTATCCTGCACGGGGCACCTGATGCGCCGAGCGTCGACGTGT
>JACMIM010000049.1 GCA_014381165.1 Roseiflexaceae bacterium | reverse complement strand
TGAAATCCATCCCACTCCAGCAGGGTAGCAGGTTCTTTCTCACGTAGGTCAAGAGTATACAGCGGCGTGGCGCGGCGCGCCTGTGCGATTCCAAGGGCGCATGCGGTCAGCGCAACCACAACCAGCACGCCGAATGCCCAGCGCTGCACACTTGTTGCGCTATTCTTCAATTCGCAGCTCATACATCGCTATACTTAGCGAGCGGCTATCGCCTGCCGTGGGTACTGCGGCTGGCGCTTGGAGCAGAATTCTGTGTTCGCCTGGCGGTACAACCAAACGAATTGGCGTTGTCGCTAGCTCCGGCGCAATCATAAAGGTAGCCGGTGGTTGCCCCGCTTGCAAGAGCGTCAGCGGACGCTGCTGATTGTAGGCCAGGGCCGTGATCAGCAGCGTGACTGTCTGCGGCTGCTGAAACGGATTATACAGATACAGCTCGGCGGGTTCATCACTCAGCCAGCGCCACTGATATGCTGAACTCTGTTCAAGTGCGCCCCAGCCTGCGCCTGTGTAGGCAATAACTCGGCGCGGAGTACCTGCTGGGACGGTGAATACTTCGACCTCGTCGTCACGATATGTCCGCGTCAAGCCAATCTCACGAATCAGGCTGCTCAGAAGCGGCTGCGACGAGCCAAGTAGTTGCGTGTGCATTACGATATACTGTGTATCATAGGCGGCCAGCGCATCACGCGCCGATTCTGGCCATCCAGGCGCAACAATATCGGCATGTTCGGCCAGCTCAAAGCGGAGATCTCGAAATCCTGGTGCGTACAGCCCGACAGCATACGGTGGTTCGCGCCCGATAAAGCCGCCAAAGATCGGCCACGCATGGTGCGTTTGGTACCACAGGTGTTCGCTCCGTGCAACATTCAGGTTGGTCGGTATGGGCAGGATAGCGCCGCCAGAAGGCGGTGGCAGTGTTGCATAGAACGCTGGCACTGGACGCGTGTGCATTGGCAGCACGCCGCCCCAGCCATCGATGCCAACAACAAGCACGATCGCGAGCGCGGGTGTCCAACTAGATGTCTGCGACCATTTCTTGATGATCGTTGCGATGCCGTATGCTGCATATAGGGCAACCAGCGCGATACTCAGCAGCACAATATGGTTCGGGCGGTGGCTTGAACGAATGCCCGGCAGCGGAGCGAGCAAGGCATATGGCAGTGGAAGCCCAGTCCGCACGCCAAAGGCGTTGAGCGACTCGCCCATGGCAAGCACCATGGTGATCACCAGCATGATCAGCCAGCGCCATTCGCGCCGTGCGGTCGCCACCAGGCCAATCAGTGCCAACGTAAGGCCGACAATGCCGAACGAAACATTCCAAAGCGTGGCGTCAGGATAGCGCGCGAGATACCAAGTGCTGATCGCCTGGCCCCAAATCGGGTGCAATGGACTCGGCAAAAAGAACGCGACGAGATCTGCAGAACTTGCTGCGTTGAAATCGCGCGCACTGCCAAGCAGCCGATCGCCCTCACGCGCGAGCGTGATCAAGCGCGGGGCCATGAGGGCGAACCAGAGCGCGACTGGCCCTATTCCCCAGACGAGAATGCGCCGACGCTCGCGCCATGTCGGCGCAGCGACTGCCCAAAGCGCGCTAGCAATCCCGGTGTAGATAAGACAGAAAAGACCGTAGTACCATGTGCCTAATCCCACTACCAGCAACAGAACCCCGCTCGCAAGCGCCCACGGCCACGTCAGGCGGTCAAGACCGCGATGGAATACGAGCAGAAAGAATGGCACCCATTGAATCGAGGCTACTTCGAGCTGCGCATCGACAACCTTTTGCAGGTGAAATGGCGCTAAACTAAAGACGACGCCGGCAACAATCGCCCCAGCCGTGCTTCCAGTACGGTTGCGGGCAAACAAGAACATGCCATACCCACCCAGGACATAGCCCGCTAGAATCAGCATATTATAGGCTGGCAGTGGGCCAACAAGCAGTGTGAGCGGAACAGCGAGCAGTGCTCCCGGCAGGCTGAGGGTCTGCCAGAACAGATCAAGCCCTTGTGGAAAAAAAAGCAGTGGCGTCGCAAAGGGGTTGTGGCCATTCGTCACCGCGTATGATGTCCACCAGATGTTCCAGATGCCCAAATAGCCATCGACTGAGCCTGGAGCATTTGCAATGATTTCCCGATCCAGCCGAGTCGCTAGCGGAAACGTGATCAGCAACCCGAGTGCGAGGTACAGCCCGAGGGCGGCAGCGTGCGTAACAACAGCTGGAAACGCACCTGTGCTTCGCCGCGTTCGGCGTGTTTTGCTATCCATGGTCAGCTTCTCGTCGTTTCACAATCTTGAACATCACATACAGCGGCTCGGTCGCGCGGCCAAAGCGCTCCTCAAGTGGGTGAACCAACCAGGCCAGTAGCAAGTCCTTCAGCACAAACGTCCGCCAGTACTTCGTGAGTTTGGTCTCGTGGTACATGCCATTGAGCACCCGCCGCCCATACGCGCCCCACTGCACGACTTCGCCGCCCGAGGGTTCGATATACACGTCTTCCAGTGCTTGATCGTTATAAAACCGGAAGAACGAGCCAGCCTTGCCTTCTTGCACAAAAGCGTTGGGGGCAACTTTTTTGAAGGTGCGAATACCCTGAAAGAATCCAGTTCGCTCGGTTCGCGTGTAGGGCAGCGTGATCACGGCCACGCCTTGGTCGGCCAGCACCCGGCCGATCTCTTGGCCAACTGCCACATCATCGGGGATGTGTTCGAGCGACGAAATGGCGCTTACTCGTTTGCCTGCTCCGCTTTTGATCGGCAGGGCGGTCGCATCGGCCACCACCGCGTAGACTCTGCCATCGCCAGGCCGCGTGACGCGCTCGGTTTTCTCGCGTTGCCAGCGCACGCGGTCGGCGTCAAGCTCCAGCACAACCGTGTGTACACCCTCGCGGGCTAGCATCTGCGGAAAGGTGGCCGTGCCAGTGCCAATATCCAGCACCAGATCGCCCTTGTGCAGGTCGAGCGCGGTGCTGCACCAGGGGTACTCGATCAACCGCCACAGGCTGAGATCGTTGATGGTTTCTTTGAGAATCTTGAGTCCGTTAAAGGCAACTTCGTACTGAAGGCAGCGAAGCGCGGACAGGCGCACGGTCTTTGTCATCGAATCCCCATGTGCAGGCACGTTGAAACCCGCTGCTGCGATGCAAAACGCGCTGAAGCGCGTTGAAGCCGCGTCCAACG
>JACMIM010000425.1 GCA_014381165.1 Roseiflexaceae bacterium | reverse complement strand
GTCCGAGCGTGCGCGTGAAAATTATGACCGCTACCTGGAATTGGAACCGAATGGACCGTACCGCGAGCAGGCGGGCGGGTGACAAGATGACAAGGTGACAAGATGACAAGGTGACAAGGTGACAAGGTGACAAGGTGACAAGGTGACAAGGTGACAAGGTGACAAGGTAACAAGGTGACAAGATGACAAGATGACAAGATGAGCGTTAGGTTGCTTGGCCTTTTGTCACACGGTCAAATGACAATCAGTTCGCGTTCAAAGGTTGTCAGGCTCTCGCCGCCCTGCTCAGTTACTACGATATCGTCCTCGATCCGAACGCCGCCAAGGCCATCGAGATAAATACCAGGCTCGATCGTAAAGGTGGTGCCAATGGTTAGTGGCTCGCGGTTGCCCTCAATAATGTAGGGCGGCTCATGGATTTCGATACCAAGCCCATGGCCGGTGCGGTGCAGAAAGCGTGGCCCGTAGCCGCCAGCGCTGATCACGCCGCGCGCGGCCCGGTCGATCTGCTCGGGCGCAACGCCGGGGTGTACTGCCGCTCGCCCAGCCTTGTTGGCGGCCAGCGTCAGCTCATAGATGCTGCGCAGCTCTGGCACGATCTCGCCAAGCGCGATCGTGCGCGTGATGTCGGAGGCGTAGCCCTCATAGATCGCGCCGCCATCCATAATCACCAGATCGCCCTGCTGAAGCTGGCGGCTGCTGTTGGTGTGGTGTGGGTTGGCCGCGTTGGGGCCGCTTGCGATGATCGTCGAAAACGACGGCGCGCTGCCAGCAGCTCGCATGGCGGCATCCCAAATCTCGCCCAGCTCGATCTCGGTCATGCCAACGCGCACCTGCGCGATCGCGGCCCGCAACGAGCCTTCGACGATCTGCACGGCGGCGCGCATCGAGGCCAACTCGTCGGCGCTCTTGGCCATGCGCAGCGCGGCGAATACCGGCGTCGCATCAGTTATCTCGACACTGGGGGCGGCGGCCTCGATGCCGCGCAGCTCGAACACCCGCATGCTCGTGTACTCGATCCCAAGCCGCGCTCCGGCAAGCCCCAGATCGCGAGCACACGCCGCCAGCGCAGCAGTCGGCCCCTCGGCGTCCGTCCAGGGGTAATAGCGCATTGGCAGCGGAATGATCGCACGAGCACGCGGCTCCTCCAGCGCGGGCAGCACAAATGCTGGCTCGCCGGAAGCTGGAAAGACCGCAACCATGATCCGCATGCCGCCATGCAGATCAAGCCCAGTCAGATAGCGCATGGTGCCACCAGCCACAACTGCGACGGCGTCCAGGCCATGGCGAGCTAATTCGCTTATAAGCCGTTCGTGTCTATTCATGGGTTACTCCTGACAAGGTGACAAGATGACCAAAGCAGTCACCTTGTCACCTTGTCACCTTGTCACCTTGTCATCTTGTCATCTTGTCATCTTGTCATCTTGTCATCTTGTCACCTTGTCGCGCTCACTCCTGCCACATGCGCTTGGGGAAGGTTACGACGGCGTGCATCCAGCCGTCGGCTTCGTACAGTTCGAAGCTACCTTCCAGGTCGTCCAGAACCAACGTCTTGATAATTTGCAGGCCGAAGCCGCTGCTTTGGCTTGGGTCGGGCGTGCCCTCGTGCGAGGGGCCGTCGTCGCGCACGGCCACGGTGGTCGTGTCATCGTGCTCGCTGGTTTCGATCAGCACGCGGCCACCTTCGATTGTCAGGCCGTGCGCAAGCGAGTTACCGATCAGCTCATTGATCACAATTGCCACAACCGTTGCATCGCGCGAGCCAATGGTCACGCCTGCACCGCGCACATCGAACTCGATCGGGTACTCGGGGTTGACCAAACTCACCTGGGCGCTTTCGACAATCTGGCGAGCGACCGCCTCCACAGTCGTGATGCCAATATCCTCGCGGCACAGCAGGTTGTGAACGGCGGCGATCGCCTGAATGCGCGAGATGCTGTCCCGCAGCGCCGAGGCAGCCTTTTCATCCGCGCCTATTCGCCGCTGCTGCATCATGAGCAGCGCCGAGATCGTTTGCAGGTTATTGCGCACCCGGTGGTGCATCTCCTGGAGCATCACCGATTTGATCGCCAGGGCGCGCTGGCTGTCGGCATACAGGCGCGCATTTTCGATCGCGATCGCGGCTTCGTCGGCGAAGGTAGCCAGCAGCCGCACCTGCTCATAGTCGAAATGGCGTGGCTCACGCGTGTACAAGCAGATCGCGCCGATAGTATGGCCACGGGTGTGCAACGGCATGCAGAACAGTGAGTGAAAGCCTTCCTCGCCAGCTACATGCGAAAGCTCGGGAAAGCGCGAATCGCTGTAGGCATTCAGCACCGCCATCGGGCGACCATCGCGCACCGCATTGGCGATAAACTGCAGCACGCCGCTACGGTGATGCCCGCCCTGAGTCGCAGCCAGCTGAAGCACGTCATCCTCGCCGCAGCGGAAAATATCGGCCCGATCGACATGGGCCAACTCGACTGCCTTGGCCACGATCAGCTTCAGCACCTCCTCAAGATCCAGCTGCTCGGCGATACGTTTGGAAACCTGCTGGAGCGTGGTCAGCTCGCGCAGCTTCTGGGTCAACTGGTCGCCAGTCTGCTGGTACAGCTGGGCATTGACGATAAAAAACGCCAGCTCACCGGCCACGGTTTCGACGAAATTAATTTCCTCGGCGGTGAATTCGCGCGGGCCGTGGGTCTGGATGCTGATCACGCCCTGGAGCTTGTCGGAATCGATATGAAAGCGTTCGGCGCTAAACAGCACAATCGGCACAGCCAGCATGGCGCGGTACTCTTCCTCGCCAAGCACCGGCTCTTTGTGGAAGCGTGGGTCGCGCCGCACGTCGGCGATTGCGATCGGCTTGCCCTCCTTGGCGGCCCAGCCGGTAATGCCCTCGCCCATTGGCGAGCGCACCTGGCCGATCGCCGCGTTGTTCAGGCCCTTGGTCGCCCGCAGCGTCAGGTCGTAGCTGTTCTTATCGAACAGGTACACCGAGCAGACCTCCACGCCCATCACCTCAGCCACGGTCTCGACCACCGTGTGCATCGAGGTGTCAAGATCGAGCGTGGAGTTTGCAGCGGAGATCACCCGATGCAGGCCACGCAGCTCGGCCATGCGCCGCATCAGGTCGTTTTCGCGCTGGCGGGTCTGCTGTTCGTCACGCGCAGTTCCAAAGGCCATCAGCAGCTCGGCCATCGCAATACCTGGCTCGATCTCAGCCTGCTCGGCCATCGCAAGGCCAAGCTCGGCCAGCACCTCCGGCTCGCCACCTTGGCGGTACCAAAACGCGCCGATCGTCCGCAGCTGCGCACGGCGAATTTCGACGCTGTTTGGCTGCAGCAACTGGTCTATCAGGCCAGTCATCTCCGGCGAGGACGTGCGCAGCTCCTCGACCAGCATCGAGAGTATTTGAGTTTGGGCCTTGAACATAGTTTTGTATGGCTCGTCCGGATGGCGTAAATCCGCCATCCGGCCGGGAAAAGTATTGTTGGATGCTTTAGGAGGTACGCAGTTGCCCAAGAGGGTTCATTTCGCCCGCAGCGGGCAAGGAAAAATAACTCATGATTGTCTCGTTGTTTGGTGCTTTGCACCAAACAACGAAACAAAAAAGAAAGCTTTTTCCATGCTGCCGTAGGCTGAAGTCGCCAACTGCCTAAGTCCTATGCTTTATTGTATCACTGTTCAACCGGCAGCCACAGGACTGCGTCTGCCCACACGCCCTGATCGGCGAACTCGGCCCGATTACCGATCTCCACAGCCGCGCTGCCTGGCGCAAACTCGTAGGTGCCAAGGTCGAGCCACTCATTGGCGTGCAGCTGAAGATCGACACTGCGAGCGCTCGTGCCGCCAGCGTGCGTGACCCGGTAGGTCACGCCGATCGCGTCGTCGAGGCCGTTCAAAACATAGGGGATGTAGGCCAGCACGCGGTAGCGCCCGGCGGTCAGCTGTGGCCGGTAGCTTGCCGATGCCGTCGGGGCTAATACCGTGGGGGCGAGCGGCGTTGCGGCGGGTGTCGCCGTGGCCGCAGCGGCAGGCTGCTCGCCAACCGAGCGCGTAAACAGCGCGTCGCCACCATAGCCAAATGGCGCGGTCTGCCAGATGCCTTTGTTCGAAAAGCCAGGCGATGCGGTATCGACCAGCAGCGCGCCAGCGGGCGGCGGGCCGCAGGGCGAGGGCCGATCCTGCCACAGCCAGCGGCTTGCGCTGCCAGCGGGGTTCTGCGCCCACGGGTCGGCGGTCGCGCCGCAGTAGCCATATGGGTCGGTGCTGCGCCCCAGGTACTGCACACCCAGATGCAAGTGCGGCCCAAACGCACAGCCGCTCGCCCCGGTTATTCCCAGCGCGTCGCCCGCACCGACCTGCTGGCCATTGGCGACATTGGCGCTGCTGAGGTGCCAGTACAGCGTGCGGTAGCCGTTGCCGTGGTCGAGCACAACCGCTGTGGTGGCGCAGTTATCATCGGCATTGCCGGCAAACACCACCGTGCCGGCGGCGGCGGCCAGCGCCGGTTCGAAGGCGGAAGCGTAGTCCCAGCCGTCATGGCCATCATAGGAAAGATCGGGTTCGTTGCGTCCCCAATACGAGAATGTACCGCCACTGCGGCCAAGGAACGGCCCGTCGTGGTCGAAGAACGAGGTAATGCGCGCAGGTTTTTCCAGCGGCCAGCTCAAAAATGGCGCGGCGGGCGCGGGCCAGTCTTCGGGCGCAGGCCGTGGGTCGCCAAATAGGCGTGTGTAGGTCGCGGCGAAGGCCATCAAGCGCTGATCGAGCTGATCGGGCGTGGTGGCCGGGGCCAGCGCGCGTGCCAAGGCATAGCGGCTCAACTCCCAGCCGGCCGGCGCGGGGGACTGCGTGCCGTCCTGAAAGACCAGCGGCGGGTAGGCCGCGAAATCACGGCGGGCGTACAGCAACTGGCGCACGGCCCAGCGCACCTGAGCGGTCAGGCCGCGCAGTTTATCCTCCCCCGGCTTGGCATCCTTGGTGCGGTAGCCCATCGCCCAATCGAGCTGCTGCTGGCTCGGCCGTTCGGCGGAAAGCAACCCAGCCTGGCTTTCCAGCAGCGCCAGCACCACCTGCGGGTTCAAGCTGTAGTACAGGCTCTGGCCGACCACAATCTCGGCAAAGCTGTGGCTGCGGTCGCCCACCGGCGTGGAGAACGTCTTGAGTGGGCCTGGCTGTGCGTCCAGAAAGGCCTGCACCTCTGGCACATAAAAGCCTGGTGCATAAGTCAGCCGCTGATCATGGAAAAATTGAGCGGGGCCGCTGGGCGTGGGGGCCACGGCGGGCGGAGCCGTGGGCGCGCCCGCCTGTATCAAGGCTTGCGCCGATGGAGCCGCAAGCTGCGGGGCAACCGCCTGGCGCGGGCGCGAAAGCCAGAACAGCACGGCCACCGCCAGCAGCGCGGCCACAATCAGCGGAATGATCAGGCGGCGGCGGCGGGCGGCGATCGCCTGTCGGCGGGCGCGGAGGCGATCACGCGAGGATTGTGCCACGGGAGAATTTCCAGTATATCGCGCCACGTCGGTAGCCGCAGGGCTTGCCCCCGCCAACGTAGCACAGCGGTAGATCATCGAACATCAATCATGTCGCGCCACAGCGGTGGGGATCTACGCGGCGGGCGCGGCGCGCGGCCTTTACCCCAGATCATCGGCCATCGCATCCTCACGCAGCGCCGCCACCCCGCGCTCGGTGATCGCCAGCAGCGGCATGCGCTCACCGCTGCGGCGCAGCTCGCCGCTGGCAATCAGCCGCTCGATCTCGGCCTCGATCGCCGCGCCGGTCATATGCGCCAGCGCCGCGTAATCGGCGCAGCGGTCGGGGCCAATTGGGCTGCCAGCCGCGCCCTTCAGCACTTTGGCCAGCCCGGATTTGCCAACCGCAAATGGCAGCCGCGCAAGACAGCGCAGCACTGCATCGTGCGCGAAATCGGCCCCACCGGCGGCGGGTGTGCCACGCACTGGCACGAGCGCCCGGCTGCGATAGGCCAGCCGGCCCGCCGCGATCAGCCCGGAAACCACGGCGCGGGTGGCCGCGAAATCGGCCCCGGCCAACTGACCAAATGCGCCGCAAGCCGGGTAGCCGGGCGTGCCCAGCAGCACGCAAACCAAATCCTTTTCGCCCAGCCGCCCCTGAAGCTCGTCCACGGCGGCCAGCGCGGCAGCACTGGTTTCAGCTGGCCCGTAGCGAACAGCCGATGGGGCGCGCTGCACAGCGGCAGCCACTCGCCGCCCACCGTCGAGCGGCGCACACATGTCGCAGGCGCTGCCACAGGCGGCCATACGCTCGCCAAAGTGCTCGGCGATCGCGCGGTGGCGGCAGCGCGCCCCACGCGCATAGCTGGAAATCGCCTCGACCCGGGCGGCTTGGCGGTCGGCGTACTCATTGAGCAGCGCATCCAACCGGGCGCTCACATCCTGGCCAGCCGGTCGCATTTCCAACAGTACATCGCGAGCTGCAGCATTGTAGCGCAGCAGGTTCTGGCTGTGCCAGACTATCAG
>JACMIM010000424.1 GCA_014381165.1 Roseiflexaceae bacterium | reverse complement strand
CCGAATAAGCGCGAGCGGGGCGATCGATACGTCCAGCGCGTAGCGGGCGACCAGCCAGATCGAAAAGATCCAGCAGAGGGCACTGAGCAGGTAGAACAGCCCCGCGCCGAGCAGGTTGAGCGCGAAGCTGCGGCGCCCTACCTTGTTGACGAACAACACCACGCTCTGGGTGCCCAGGCCATCGGCGAGCCCGGCCAGGAAGATCAGGGCGAAGGCGACGCGCATACGCTCCTCTCGCGCGGCGCACCAGCCGGCACGCCGCGCTCGCGACTTCAGGTTCGGCTGAGCCGCCATACCACATGCGCGCTTATGAGCGACGCATGCGCCGGTAGAAAAAGTGCTTGGCCACCTCGGCGGTCAGCATATACAGGGCGAGAATGATCACCAGCATACCGATAAACAGTGGCGGGATGGGGCTGAAACCGAACAAACCCGCCAGCGGCGTATAGGGGAGCGCCAGCGTCACCGCATCGATCACCAGCGTGGCGATCAGCAGCGCTTTCCCCGGTTTACTCTTGTAAAACGGACCGTTCGTGCGGATCACCAGCACCACCAGCGACGCGGAGATCACCGATTCCACAAACCAACCGGTCTGAAATTGCTGCGGGCTGGCATGGAGGATCAGCAACAACGCCCCGAACGTCAGGTAGTCGAAGATCGAGCTGACCAGGCCAAAGGTGAGCATGAAGTTCCGAATAAAGCGCAGATCCCAACGGCGTGGTTTTGCGACCGCGTCCGGATCGACATTGTCGGTGGCAATCGCGGTTTCGGGAAAATCGGTCAGCAGATTCGTCAGCAGAATCTGGGTTGGGAGCAGCGGCAGGAACGGCAGCAGCAGCGATGCGCCGGCCATGCTGAACATATTGCCAAAGTTCGCGCTGGTGGCCATAAAGATGTACTTGAGCGTATTCGCGAATGTGATCCGGCCTTGCTTGACGCCATCCAACAACACATCCAGCTCTTTTTCGAGCAGCACAATATCGGCGGCCTCACGCGCGACATCCACAGCGCTGTCCACCGAGATGCCTACGTCGGCCGCGTGCAACGCCGACGCATCGTTGATGCCGTCGCCCATGTAGCCGACCACATGCCCGGCCTGCTTGAGCGCCAGGATAATCTGCTCTTTTTGATTCGGCTCGATCTCGGCGAACAAGTTGACGTCGTTGACCTGGTGCGCGAGCGCGGCACTACTCATCGCCCGAATGTCCGATCCGGTCAGGATGTTGGCGCCAGGTAGGCCAACTTGCTGACCAAGGTGGGCGGCGACCGCCCGGTTATCGCCGGTTATCACTTTGAGCGTCACCCCCAGCTGTGCCAGCTGCTGGATCGTTGCGCCAATGCCGGCTTTGGGCGGGTCGGCCAGCACCACAAAGCCCAGGAACGTCATTGCCGCTTCCGACTCTTTGCGGATCGTGGCGTCAGCGCCGGTATCGCGATACGCCAGGCCGAGCGTGCGGAACCCGGTCTGACTGAGTTCTTCGAACTTCGCCTGGATGGCCGGTTGCAGGGTTGCGAGGGGCACCAGCTGGCCGTTTTCTCCCTCGGCCTGATCGCAGACATCCAGCACGTTCTGGAGCGCGCCTTTGGTGATCATCAAATGCTGGGCATCGTGCGCCACCAGAATACTCAGCCGCTTGCGAATGAAATCGTACGGCACTTCGTCCAGCTTCTGGTAGGCCGCCAGGTCAAACGGACGGTCGGTGCGAATCGCCGCATCGATCGGGTTCAGGTAGCCCGACTCGTAGCTCGCATTGAGGCAGGCGTACAGCGCCACCGTGTCACTCGGATTGCCACGCGCGTCGAGCATCGCCTCGACATGCACCTGGCCCTCGGTGAGCGTGCCGGTCTTATCCGAGCACAGCACGTTCATGCTGCCGAAATTCTCAATCGCGGCCAGGCGCTTGACGATCACCTTGTGCTTGGCCATCTGCTTGGCGCCCTGCGCCAGGTTGATGCTGATGATCGCCGGCAAGAGCTGCGGCGTCAGGCCCACCGCCAGGGCCAGCGAAAACAGGAATGAATCCAGCACCGGCCGCGCCAGATAGACATTGAGCGCAAAGATCACGATGATCAGCAGCAGCGTGACTTCCATCAGGAAATAGCCGAAATGCCGGATGCCATGCTCGAATTCGGTTTCGGGCGGCTGGAGCCGCAGCCGCTCGGAGACTTTGCCGAACTCAGTGGCCGCGCCGGTGTGTACCACCACCGCCCGCGCGCTGCCGCTGACGACATGCGTGCCCATGAACAGTACATTGGCGCGGCCACTGAGCGCAGTGTCGGCCGCCAGCACGCCGCCGCTCTTTTCCACGGGATAGGTTTCACCGGTCAAGGCTGCTTCATCCACGAACAAGTCGTGCGACTCCAACAGCAGGCAATCGCCGGGAATCGTCGCGCCCGCCGCAAGCAGCACTAGATCGCCTGGGACAACGTCCGCCAGCGCGAGTTTGACTTCGTTGCCATCACGCAGTACGGTGGCCTTGGTTTGCACCACCGCCAGTAGTTTTGCGACGGCATTGGCGGCCCCGCGTTCTTGCCAAAATCCAAGCACGCCACTTACGACCACGATGATCAAGATGATCGTCGCATCGGCCACATCGCCCAGAAACAGCGACAGAATAGCCCCGGCGATCAGGATCAGGGTAATCGGGCTGGCAAACTGTTTGAGCAACAGGCGCAGACCACTCAGGCGATCGGTCGGCCGCAGCTCGTTCGGCCCAAAGCGGGCGAGCGCGGTCTCCGCCTGCGTCGCAGATAGCCCCTGTGGCGCACTGCTAAGCTGTTCGAGCACCTGCGGCGCGGGCAGGTTCCAAAAGATCGGGAGTACTGGATCCATGGCATATTCCTCACTGGCTCGTCCGCATATCCTGTGCTACCGCGAACGCCGCTGCACGGCCAGCGCCGGGAGCGCTGCGATCTGGTGTTTGTTCAGCGTCAGATAGACGATGTCGTCGTCGATATGATCGATGTAGGTGACCGGGATCGTGACATCCTGGCGGTTCCAAAGGTGACCCTCACGTAGGACGACATCGGTAATATCGTTGTTCGCCGGGTCGACCACAAACTCCTCCACCGCGCCGATACGCCCATCCGCCGCCCGGACGGGCGCGCCGCGATGGATCGCCACTTCGTCCGGGGGCATAGTGTTGTGGCTGAAGCCGAGATCCGATGGCATGCTCAGGTCGGGCCAGGGCATCACACCTGTCCCATAGCCCAGCATCGAGCCAGCCGATGCCGGAAGATAGCTGGTGGTCATGAACGGCGGCAGCTCTGCGAGCTCGTCTTTGGTGCAGCTCAGGCGAATCAACTCCGACGTGCATTCAATGACAAACTCAACCGGTGTCAGATACTCGACACCAAGCAGGCCTGGCTCGCGCACCACGAGATGCGTAACCTGATCGCTGACCGGGTTCAAAATAAGTGCAATCGCCTGGCCGCACGGGCCGTCGGCACACGCAATTGCGGTGTTGATTGGTATATTCATGCGAGCTCCTCTGCGTCTGTTGCGACGCTGTTCATATTGCATTCGGCGCGATGGTTCAGCTTGTCTCAATAGTCCCTAAATCAGCGCTTGGCTCCCCCTTGCTCACGACCCGAACAACGGGTGCTTGCGCTTGCCGCCGCAGCGCCTGCCGCCACAGCCCACCAAGCACCGCCAGGCCGAACATGCTGATGATGAGCGAGACGACTGAGATCTGCATGCCCAGCGGCAGCACCAGGTAGCTGACTCGCGGCAAGCCATCCCAGAACCCGTGCAGCAGCGCCACGAACAGGTAGGTCAGCAGCACCGAGCCGGTGATCCGGAAATGTTTGAGCCCGCTCTGCCGGAACAGCACCGCGCTGAGGATCGCTGTCCAGACGCCGTGGCCGAATGGCGCCACGAGGCCGCGCAGCACCGTCTCGGCGATCGACGCGCCCACCTGGCCCTGGCTCGCGAGGAAAGCGGTGAACGCATAGCCGGTACTCTCGAGCGCCGCAAACCCCATACCCACCGCCGCGCCCAGCAGCAAGCCATCGATCTCGGCCGTGTGGCGCCAGCGCCGCGCCAGAAACACCACCGCCAGAATCTTGCAGCCCTCCTCGATCAGGCCAACCAGCAGCGTGCTGCTCAGGGCCAGCCCCTGGTCGGGGTTCGACGGCAAGGGGATCAAGAGCGGCTCCAGCACCGAGGCGCCCAGCACCCCCAGCACGCCGCCGAGCGCGAAACACTGTGCGATCGTGATTGGCGACAGCGCGCTCAACTGCTGATGATCGTAGAGCAAGGTGACAAAGACCACCGGTATCAGGAAGTTCCCAATCAGGATGACCGTCGGGTAGAGATTAGGGTTGCCGGTCACGAACATCACGATCGTGGTAACGACAAATAGGCCTATTCCGAGCATCAGCACGCGCAGCCATCCCCAACTTGAATGTGGCTGGCTCTGATCCAGTGGCATGCTTTCGATCTGCACCATGACGCGGCTCCTGTTCCTATGTTGAATATCTGCATTCAGCATAGCCGCATGGGCCGATCGCGGACAGTAGGAAAATCCTGGGATGCGGGCGCGCAAACCCTATAGTGTTCGCCGCGATCCCCTGGGAATGACGATTGGTGCGCTGGGGATTTCAAGTCGTCCATCTCGGCACTATATTCGTCCCGCCGCACAACCCGGTTGCAGTTAGCTCGATGAACCAGAGCTTGCTGTGCCGCTACCTGTTAGCCTCTTCGCCTTGCCAAACCTCCAAATCCGGTTACTGGACGGCGTCCATCGCCAGCTATTGCGGCGCGAGATGTTTGCCCGCGATCACGACGTTGACGTCATGGCGGCTGCGCAGGCAGTGGTTCATCACCGACAGCAGATAGTTCGCACCCACAACCATTGGGCGCTCATATGCCAACGCCATAGTCGCGTTGCATGGCTTCTGCGAGTTTCGTGATCGTCATCGCT
>JACMIM010000423.1 GCA_014381165.1 Roseiflexaceae bacterium | reverse complement strand
CGGCCCGCAGCCGCGCCAGTTGGTCGGGGTGGCGCAGCAGCGTCAGCACGGCGTTGCTGATCAGGTGCATCGTCGGATCGTTGCCCGCCGTCAGCAGCATCGTGATCATGCCCAGCACCTCGGCCTCGTTGAGCTTGCGGCCCTGATCCTCGGCCTCTAGCAACCCGCTGATCAAGTCTTCGCGTGGCGCACGGCGGCGCAGCGCGATGATTCCGCGTAGGTAGTCACACAGCTCGACCATGGCCTGCGTGCCGCGCTGGCGCACGTCTTCGGTCTGGCGTAAATCGATCGTCGTCGCTAGCGCAATCGACCAGGGCAAAAACAGCCGGAAATCTTCGGGCGGGATGCCAAGGATCTCGGCGATTACCAGCACTGGCAGCGGGCGAGCGTAGTCGTCGACCAGATCGATCCGCCCGGTCGGCAGCTTCGCGTCCAACAGTGCCTTGGCGTGAACGGCGATGCGCGGCGCAATCCGCTCGATCATGCGCGGCGTAAACGCCTTGGTGACAAGCGCCCGCAGCCGCGTGTGGGTCGGCGGATCGCGGATGATCATCCAGTGCTGGCTCATCTCGGCCAGTGGTCGGTGCGCCTCCGGCACGGTTGGTAGCTCCGCAGGCGGCAGCACCCGCCCAAGCTCGCGGCCAAAACGCGGGTCTTTCAGCGCCAACAGCACCTCGGCGTGGCGAAACAAATACCACGTCCCATCGCGATCGAGGTCGCCGGGCGTTCCCCAGTGAACCGGGTCAGCTTCGCGCAGGCGCTGGTAGTGCGGGTACGGGTCAGGCAGCACCGACGGATCGAAAGGGTTATATCGTTCCATAGTCAATCTTTCTTCCAATGGGACGACTAGGCTCACGCAAGGCCGCAACGCTCGCCAAAAGGCCGTCGCCTGAAATCGTTCTTCGCTCCTACAACCCGCGCAGGTAGCGCATCGCCGCTCGCACTTGGGTCACAAAGTTGCCCGCGACCGCGCACTCAAAGCTGTACCACCCATCGTAGGAAATTGCCTGCAACGCCGCGAGCAGGCCCGCAAAATCAATCTGGCCTTCACCCGGCAGCCGCCGGTTGTTGTCGGCCAGATGAACATGGCCGACCAATGAACCAGCATAGGCAATACTTTTCTGGATGTTCGCCTCGGTCATGTTCATGTTGTGCGTGTCCAGTGCCAACCGCGCAAGCGGATGTGCCAGCCGCGTACACATGCGTGCCACCGTCGGAACATCACGCCAAAAGCGGCTTTCGAACTGCGTGAGCGGCTCCAGCAACAGCGGTATGTTGCGCGCCACAGCCAGCGCGCCAAGCTCCGCAAGCGCCGTTTCGACCTGCGCCTGCTCGTCGGCGGGTGGCGGCGGGTAGGGCGGAAACAGCGGCAGCGGCTCCTGCGCCCGGTACTCTGGCGTTATTAGTGCCGCCGCGCCAAGCTCGGCAATTGCCTGCAACGCCGCGCGCGCCCAGGCCAACCCGTCCGCTTCGTACAGCTTCAGCCCACCGACAATCACTACCGCGAGTTCGAGTTCTGCACTCACTAGCGCGTGCCGCACCTCGGCTTGCCATGCTTCCAGCGGCGTATCGGGAAAGACGATCGTCTCGATTCCGGTACATCCGGCCTCGGCAATCGC
Organism: Roseiflexaceae bacterium; assembly: GCA_014381165.1. Classification (GTDB taxonomy): domain Bacteria; phylum Chloroflexota; class Chloroflexia; order Chloroflexales; family Roseiflexaceae; genus JACMIM01. The sequence continues at coordinate 11,111 of JACMIM010000423.1, read as the reverse complement.
CGCGCATTTCGCGGCAAGCGTGCTGCCGGGCGCGATAGTTGTCAGGCAGGCGAAACGCACACATTCCTCACAGACAGCCAGCTTGTTACGACCAAGATACCAAGGCGCTTTGACCTATGCGCTACGCCCGCCGCAAGCGTGGATCGACAACGTGGTAGAGCAGATCGACCGCGAGATTCACCAGCACGTAACAGAACGCCACAAAAATAACTGTGCCCTGCACGATCGGGTAATCGCGGCGCAGAATGCCATCCAGCAGCATACGCCCAACCCCAGGCCACGCGAACACAATCTCGGTAATCACCGCGCCGCCAAGCAGCGCGCCGAACTGCAAACCTTGCAGCGTCAGCACTGGTAGCAGCGCATTGCGCAACGCGTGACCAATCACGATCCGGCGCTCGTACAGGCCGCGCGCCCTCGCCGCACGCACGTAATCGGCGCGCATGATTTCGAGCATGGCCGCCCGCGTCATGCGCGCTACAAAGCCCGCCGAAGTCAACCCAATCGCCAGCGCTGGCAGGGCCAGGTGGTGCAAAAAGCTCCAGAACGCGGGCCAGTTACCGGTCAACACCGTGTCGATGAGCATGAAGTTCGTGAGAGTGGTATAGGGCATTCCGGCGGTAATGCGCCCGCCGACCGGCGTCCAGCCAAGCCGCACCGAAAAGACAATGATCAGCAGGATCGCTACCCAAAACCACGGCACCGACATGCCGACAACGGCGAATGCCCGCACCCCGTAATCGACCCAGCGCTGGCGCGTGATGCTAGAAATGACGCCCGCGCCCACGCCCACCACAGTGCTGATGATCAGCGCCGAAACGGCCAACTCGATCGTCGGCGCGATCCGTTCGCCAAGCAGCCGCGAAACCGGCACGCCCGAGCTAAGTGCAATGCCAAGGTCGCCTTGCACCAAGCCACCAAGGAAGGTCAGATATTGCCGCCAGAGCGGTTGATCCAATCCCCATTCGGCCCGCACGCGCTCGATCTGGTCGGTTTCGATTGCGCGCGCGGCGATCACGTCTAATGGATTGCCCGGCGCGAGCCGCAGCACCAGAAACGTAAGCGTCACCACCGCCCACAGCACGAGCGGCAGCCATACAATGCGCTGGAGAACGTGTTTCATCAGCGGTTCCGTAGCGCTGGGTCGAGATGGTCGCGCAGGCCGTCGCCAACGAAGTTGACGCTCATCACGGTTAGCGCGATCACCAGGCCGGGAAAGAACGGCACATGCGGCGCGTCGAACACCAGCCGCTGGCCATCACTCACCATCATGCCCCAGTCAGGCGTGGGCGGCGCGACGCCAAGCCCCAGAAAACTCAACGCGGCGGACGTACTGAAGGCGGTCGCCAGGAGCGCCGTGGTTTGCACCAGCAGCAGCGGCAGCATGTTCGGCAGTAGATGGCGGCAAACAATACCACCATCGCCGCAACCCAGGGTTCGCGCGGCCAGCACATAATCCTGGTGATTCAGGCTCAACACAAACGAGCGCGTCAACCGCGCAAACACCGGCACGAGCGAAAATGTAATTGCAATGATTAGATTTACTAACCCCGCGCCAAGCGCCGCGACGATCAGGATTGCGAACAGGATCGCTGGAAAGCTAAGCACAATGTCCATCAGCCGCATGAGCGCGTTGTCGAGCCAGCCACCGCGATAGCCGCTTGCCGTGCCAATCGCCCCGCCAAGCAGCAACGCAACGCATACCGACAGCACCCCAGTGGCAAGGATCGGGCGTGCGCCGTATAAGATGCGTGCAAACAGATCGCGGCCCAGTTCATCGGTGCCGAACGGGTGCGCGGGGCTGGGCAGCGCGAGTCGTTCGCGCACGTTCGGCGTTGTCGGGTTGTAGGGTGAAAATACTGGCGCAAACGCGGCACCTGTAAACACGCCCAGCAGAAACAGGGCACCAATGCATGCCAGGGTGTCGCGGTGCGCCAGATTAAGCGCGCGCCGCAGCCAGCGAGATGCAGCTGGGGCGGCGCGTGCTTGCTGAACCCCACTCGATTGTGATGAAACCGTTGCGGCCATTTCCGTCCCCCTCACATGAAAATGGGCAAGCTCACGCAAGCGAAACCTTGTGGAGAAAAATGCGCTCGGACGAAACCGCCGACGGCGGCGAAACGACCACATTCTGCGCGACGACGATTGGCTTCTTGTAATAGGCCAGCGTCACGTAGGGCATTTCCTCAAGAATCTTCTGCTGAATCAGCGTGTAGATTTCGACCCGCTTGGTGGAGTCGCTTTCCGAGCGGCCCTGGTCGATCAATACTGAGATCTCCTTGCCCCAGTCCGTCTCGGCCACGCCGGTTTCGAACTGCGCGCCGCCCTGCGACGAGTGCAGCAGCCGAACCTTGTTGTCGGGGTCGGGCACCCACAGCGAACGCTGGTTCATGTTGAGTTGGCTGTTACCGGAAAAGACCTTGTTACTGTATGCGCCCGCTTCGAGCTTCTCTAGTGTGATCCTGAAGCCGACCGCCTCCAGATCGCTTTTGATCAGTTCGGCCATCAGCGGCCAAAAGCGGTTGTTTTCAAACGAGAACGTAATCTCGATCGGCGTCGGCAGGCCCGATTTGGCGACATGCTCCTGTGCCTTGGCAATGTCCTGCGTGCTAATCTGGCGGCCCGGCTCATAGAAACCAAGCTCGACCGGGCTGATCAGCGTTGAAGGAGTTTCGCCCAAACCATAGAGCACGCCATCGATCAGATTCTGGCGGTTGACCGCATAGTTGATCGCCAGCCGCACATCCTGGTTGTCCATCGGCGCTTGCAGCTGGTTGAGCCCCAGAAATAGCGTCACAAGTGGCGGCCCCGGCTCGACCCTGAACTTCGCATCGCTGCCTAGTCGCTCAATCGACGAGGCGGGCGGGTATGGCGCAAAGTTGACTTCGCTCGATTCAAGCGCTGCCAGCATCGAGCCTTCGTCGGCGTACCCACGCACCACGACGGTGTCCAGCGGCGGCCTGCCGCCATCCCAGTATTGCTCGAAGGCTACAAGCGTCGCCTCCTGCCCTGACACAAACCGCTCGATCTTGAATGGCCCGGTTCCAACCGCGTTGGTGCCAACATCAGCGCCAAACGTGTCCATCGCCTGCACGCTCATAATCGCGGAAGCAGGATGGAACAGGCGGTAAAGCTGTGCCGCGTCCGGTTCTTTCAGCACAAGCTGCACGCTCATGGCGTCGAGCGCGGTCATGCTCTCCCAGTTCGCTTGGCCGTACTCGGCGTTCATGTACATGCCCTTGACGTAGCTCGTGTCCTGCTCGTTGGTCATGCGCGTCAGGCTGCGAACGACGGCATCGGCAGTCAGGTCGGTGCCATCGTGGAATTTGACACCCTGGCGCAGTGTAAAGCTGTAGGTCTTCCCGTCCGGCGAAATCTCCCACGTTTCGGCCAGCGCCGGACGCGGCGGATCGGTCCAGTTGACGCCGGGGCGGGTCAGGTGATCGTACACGTTGTCGAGGATGTTGCTGCTGCCGAAGCCGTTCCACAACCCCGGCTCCAGCGATTCGCCGACCGACTCGGCGGCGAACACCAGCGTGCCACCAGTGTTGCCTGTGACTGCCGCGACAACTCCGGTGGGCAGCGGCGTAGCAGGCGGTGGCGCGGCGGCGGCGGGCGCAGCAGTTGCACCAGCAGCGGCGGTTGCCCCTGCCGGAGCCGATGTTGGTGCGGTTGTGGCGGGCGCACTGCTACATGCGGCCAAGATGGAAGCCGAAGCCGCCCCGGCGACCGTCCAAAGGAACTGGCGGCGGGTCAGCCGGTTCGCTGCCAGCGGTTCGAGCGTCCGATTGTCTTCTGCCATGGGACTTCCCTTTCTGTAGGCCATCTGGTACCGTATGCGCATCACAGCGTCGGGTGCAACACTGCACAAGTTACCGAAGGTGGAAAGAGAAGCAAGTTAGAACCTGCCACGAAGCTACTGAATGTTTCGCGCAAAGCCGTCAAGAGGCAAAGTTGTACAAACGTACTGCCCCGTTGCGATCTTCGCGACTTTGCGTGAGGCTCTTTTTATCACGCCCACATGTCTTCATACAGCGATTCGAGCGCCGGGTCGGGGCTGCTACGCGCGAAGGCAACCGCATCGACCACCGCCTGCGTGATCTGCTGGTCTAATTCCTCTAGATCATCACTGGCCACCAGGTTGCTCGTCATGACGATACGGTGGAGCTTGGCGATCGGGTCATTGGCTTCCATCGCCATAAGCTCCTCCGGCAAACGGTATTCGCCACCGCCAAGGAACGCTTTTTCACCCTCGGCGTGGCCACCTTTGCGGTGGGTCTTGGCCTCGATCAGGGTCGGCCCCTGCCCGGAACGGGCGCGCGCCACTGCCGCCTCGGCGGCCTCGTACATCGCCAGCGCGTCGGTGCCATCCACGATCACGCCTGGAATGCCATAGCCAGCGGCGCGGTCGGCAATATCGCGAATATTCATCGCCTTGATCGCGGGCGTGAACTCGCCGTACTGGTTGTTCTCGCACACAAAGATCACCGGCAGCTTCATGGCCGAAGCCATGTTCAGTGATTCGTGGAAGCTGCCTTCGTTCGCCGCGCCATCGCCAAAGAACGAAACCGAAACTTGATCCGTGCCACGGTACCAGGCGCTTAGTCCAGCGCCAACCGCCACCGGCAGGCCACCACCGACGATCCCGCACGCACCCAGCATACCAATGCTGAAATCGGCAATGTGCATGGAGCCACCTTTACCCTTGCAATAGCCGGTGGCCTTGCCGAACAGCTCGGCCATCATGCGGTTCATGTCGCCGCCCTTTGCCAGCACATGCCCATGTCCGCGGTGTGTACTGACGATGTAATCGTCGTCGCGAAGCGCTGCGCACACCCCCGCGCCCACCGCTTCCTCGCCGACGTACAGATGGACGAAGCCGGGCAACTGGCCCTGCCCAAACAGCGTACCGACCTGCTCCTCGAAACGGCGGATGCGCAGCATGCGAGTGTACAGATCAAGTGTTTTTTCGCTCGAAACCGTGTTTATGTGCATGTCTTGTCCTTGAAAAAATGACACGATAACCAAATGCCCATGTCACAAGGTTACTCTGTCAGGAGTCCAGCTGCCGTGATCGCCAGCACCCGCGTCGCCGTCACAATCTGCGCCACCTCGATCCGCTCGTCGACCATGGGCCAAATCGGGATAAAGCCGGGGCCATATTCGACACACGCAATGCCGACGCCCTTGAAATGGCATGTGTCTGCTGTCGCCCCGATCCGGTGGCCCGCGCCGACGATTGGCTGCTGGCCCACCGCCTGCTGGTGCGCGCGAACGAGCGCAGCGACGACTGGCGACGTGGCGGGCGTGGCCTCGCGGGCGGGCATGTTTGGCTGCTGCTCGCTTTGCGGAATGACTAGCTCGGCGTGAAAATCTGGGTCGGCGGCGGCGATCTGGTCGAGCACCACCTGCATATCCTCGCGCACGCGTTCTTCGGTCATCCCTGGCACGATCCGCAGATCGAACATAAGCGTGGTCGTGTCTTGGAAATGCTCGATATTCCGCACGGCCATCGCCGGAAATCCTGGGATGAGCGGGTGCGGCATGTAGCGCAGCCAGCTTTGCGGCGGAATCTGTTGGTACGATGGGCTGAAGGCGTCGATGACTTTGCCGATCTTTTCGATTGGGTTGACGTATGGCACACGGTGCTTGAATTCGCCTGTTACGCGCACCTTGCCCTGCACATAGCCCACCGAAATCGTGCCGACATCGAGGTTGCTGGCTTCGGTCACGATACAGTAATCGGTGCGCAGGCCGCTGGCGATCAGGTGCTGCGCGCCCACGCCGCCGCCGGTTTCCGCGACCACACACGCCACCACTAAATCGCCCCGCAGCGGCACGCCACTGCGGCGCAGGGCCTCGGCAGCCATTAGCATTGCCGCGAGGCCGCCCTTCATATTGATCGCGCCTAGGCCGTACAAATAGCCATCCTCGATCTCGCCCGACCACGGGCCATGCGTCCACTGGTCCTCACGAAACGGGCGACCATTCCAATCGCTGGTGTCGGTGTGTCCGCATAACATGAGGCTCGGCCCGCTCCCATCGCCGCGTAGCCGCCCGATTGCCTGGTGCGTCACGCGGCCATCACGCAATGGCACCTCCTGAAGTTCGACCTCGAACCCGCGCTCGTGCAGCCAATCCGCAGTCCAGCGTCCAACCGTCGATTCGTGCCACAGAAGCGACGGGATGCGGATCAGGTGCTGCGCCAATTCCACCGGCTCGTGCGCTTCGAATTGCGTGAGAACAGATTCATTCATAATTGTTATCACAAAGGGCACAAAGCTTAAGAACAATCCTACCGGAGTTGTAACCGTGGGAGAGGGGGTTTTCTCGGGGCTGCGCCCCCAACCCCCGCTTTGCGCTTCGCGCGTTTACAACTGAAATAGGCTTGCTGCGCGTTCTTCGTGTTCTCGTTGCTAATCAACCATCGCCCATACGTCGAAGCCGACCTGAGCGCCACCCCATAATTCCTTTACGCCGATGGTGTTGCGGGTAGGGTAGGGCAGCGAGAAGTACTCGCAGTAGATCGCGTCCATCTCGGCAAAGCGGCTGACCTCGGCGAGCGAAACGTTGACCCGAACCACCTGGTGGAGTCCGCAGCCAGCGGCTTCCAGCACCGCCTTGATGTTGTCGAGTGCCTGCCGCACCTCGGCCTCGAAGCCGCCCTTGACAACACCTGACCCATCCGGGTGTGTGCCAAGGTACCCCGAGGTGACGACAAGGTTGCCGACCCGCAATGCCTGGCTGTAGCCGCTCGTGGGGATGGGCGCGCCGTCGGTTAGAATTGGCATACGTTCCATTGTTCACCTACAAGCAGTTCATGCAACGCCACAAATCACCCCGACACAAGCTGCCCGCCATCCACCGGCAGGGCTACGCCGGTCACAAAGCTGCTAGCGTCGGAAGCCAGGTACAGCGCAGCTTCGGCAATATCCTCGGGTTTGCCCGCACGGCGCAGTGGCTGCGCGGCGATTATGCTCGCGCGCATGGCGGCGGGAACCCCGGCGGTGAGCGGCGTATCAATATAGCCCGGGCAGATGCAGTTGACACGCACGCCCTGTGGACCGTAGTCCAACGCCATCTGCCGCGTCAGGTGGATGACGGCGGCTTTGGCTGCGCAGTACGCCGCCTGCGCAGGACGCGCTACCAAGCCAAACGTTCCCGCAGTATTGACGATGCACCCACCGCCGTTCACGAGCATGGCTGGGATGGCAAAGCGGCAGCCCAGGTAGACGCTCTTCAGGTTCACATTCAGCAGCGCGTCCCATTCGGCCTCGTCCAGTTCAGTCACCCGGGCTGCACGGTTGGCCCCGGCATGGTTGAACAGAATATCGAGCCGACCGTAGGCAGCCAGCGTCGTCTCGACCAGGCGCGCGACATGCTCGGCGCTGGTTACGTCGCAGGGCACATAGCGCGCGTCGCCGCCACTCGCGCGTAGTGCTGCCACCGCCGCCGCACCACGCTCGGCGTCGCGGGCCGCAACCACTACCCGCGCGCCCTCAGCCACAAATAATCGTGCGCTGGCCAAGCCAATGCCCGAGGAGCCGCCAGTGATGACAGCAACTTTTTCTGCTAGCCGTTCGCCCATCACGTTTGTTTCTCACGTAAAGCCGCAACCATCGCAGAGTTTCGAACTCATATCTGTTGTGGCCTTTGCGGCTTTGCATACGCACGTTACTCCACCATCCACCCGCCGTCGATGTACAGCATGTCGCCTGTGATGTAGGCCGATTCGTCGGATGCCAGAAACAGCGCGCCATCGGCGACATCGCGCGGCTGGCCCACGCGCTTGAGCGGGATACGCCGCATCCAGTCTGTGACCGTCGCCGGGTCACCAAGCGCGGGCCGGGTCATGGCCGTCTCGATGATACCGGGTGCAAGGCAGTTCGAGCGGACCCCGCGCGGGCCGTACTCGAGTGCCAGACAGCGCGAAAGCGCCGTGACCCCAGCTTTTGCCGCGCAGTAGTGCGCCGAGCGCGTAAACGCGACCGAGCTGCTGATCGAGGCCAGATTGACAATCGCGCCGCCACGCTCGGCAGCTAACCAATGCCGGATGACCGTTTGGCTGACCAGAAACACGCTGGTCAGATTTGTGTCGAGCATACGTCGCCACTGATCGTCGCTCATTTCATCAAAGGCGGCGTTGAAGAAGATTCCAGCGTTGTTGACCAGAATATCGACCGTGCCAAAGTTGGCCCATGCTGCCTCGACCATCATTTCGACCTCGGCGCGTGCGGTGACATCGGTACGCTCGGCGGAAGCGCGCACACCTAGCGCAGTGCATTGCGCCGCCGTCTCCTGCACCGCAGAAAGGTTCACATCCGAAAGCGCGAGGTTGCAGCCCTCCTCGGCGAAGCGCAACGCGATCGCTTGGCCGTTTCCCGCTGCCGCGCCCGTGACGATGGCTGTTTTGCCGCTTAGTCGTGCCATATCGGCTCCCAATCGCTATCTCACCCCAAGACGCAACGTGCGCAAACCTTCACGTCGCTTCGTCAAAGAAATCACGCTTGATGATGCCGACCAACCAGTTGACGATCACATCGTAGCCCTGCTCGCCTGTCTCCTCGGTCGCAAGCGACGGGTCGCCGATCGAGCCGACGGGCGTGAGCGCTTTGTAGCTGCGGGTTGGGTAAAACAGCCCACCGCCGCTCTTCATGTGCTCGGGGCTTTGAATTTTACGCAGTTCGTGCGGCTGCAGGTAGAAGGTTCGCGCCTTGGCAATATCCACCAGCTCAGGATGGGTCGCAATAATTCGGGCCGTTTCGCCCTCGCCGCCGTGCGATTCACCTTTACGGCTTTTGCCAAGGCCAGCGGCATAGGCTTTGGCCAATTCGACCATCCAGTTCATCACAACAACCGTTGCGTCGGGCGTCTCATTGACAACATCCTGTGCGGCGACCATCATCTGCGGAAGGTTGCCGTCGTGCCCATGGATCAGGCACATGTTGCGAAAACCGTGCTGGTACAAGCTCATCATGACTTCCTTCAGCACAAGAATAAGCGTGTTGGAGGTAAGCGTGATTGTGCCGGGAAACCCCATATGGAAGGTCGAGACACCGAACGGGATGGTCGGGCCAATCACCACCGGGCAGCCGACTGCGTCAAGTGCGGCCCCAGCGCGGCGGCAGATCTCACGTGCCTCGAACATATCGGTGCCGAGCGGCAAGTGCGCCCCGTGGTCCTCGGTCGCACCGACGGGGATGAGTACCGTTTTCGTGTTCTCCAGCGCCGCGCCAACCTCGGCGCTGGTCATTTCGTACAGCGTCTTGGGAGCCTTGACGACATACAGATTCTCCGCGTTGCGCGCCATAATCGCTCCTTTCTGCAAGAATCACCCAAAGCCGCTACGTTCGCGAAGCTTGATATGTTTAGGACTTTCGCTCGCAGTATTTTTCGCCTGTGGCGGGCATGGTACTTTTACTTCTGTTGTTTCGGTCTTTGGTGTTTGACGCCAAAGACCGAAACAACTAGGAGTTACGCAATTGCCCAAGCGCTTTCATTTCGCCTGCGGCGGGGGTGGAACTAACGAATAATTGTTTCGGCTTTTGGTGCAGAGCGCCAAAAGCCGAAACAAAAAAGATACATCTTCCATGCTGCCGCAGGCAGGAACCGCCAACTGCGTAACTCCTACTCCCTATAAGCAGCTTGAGACAGCGCCCGTATGAAGGTAGAAAGCGCAGCATGACATTTTTATCGACACATAACCGTTCAAAGCCGGTGTCGCCCCGCGCAAGCAGCGCCGCACGCCAAGTGGCGTACTCGGCGCTGCTCACGCTAGCACTCAGCTTGCCGCAGGGGCTGCTGGCCCTGCCGATTGCCGTTGCTCAGGTGGGCCTTGTGCGCGGGCTGTTGATTCTCCTCGTGATTGGCGCGCTCAACATCGTTACGACTGCGTGGACTGCACGGTCGATCGCGGCCTACTTCACGCGGCACGGGGTTGTGCCCTCGCTGGCCAAGCTTGCGCACGATCAGCTGGGCGCGTGGGGCCTGCCGCTAACGCTGGGAAGCGCGGCGGCGCTGTTCTTTCTGGCACTCCTGGCAAGTATTGTGGGGCTGGCACACAGTTTTGCGGACCTCACCGGAACACCCGCGCTGATCGGCGCTGCGGGTTGTGGCCTGATCATTATCCTGCTCTCGCTTGGCAGGGCGGTGCTCGACGCGCGCCTGCTTGTTGGGCTTGGCCTGCTCAATATCGGTTTAATTGTGCTGCTGCTGCTGCTCATGCTGCCACATGTGCAAGCGGCGGCAGCCCCAGCAACGCTTACGTCACCGCTTGTGATGCTGGGCGTGAGCCTGATGCTGTTCTTTGCACCGATGTTGGTCGCCCCAGTCGCACAGCAGGTGCTGCCCCACGGCGGCAGTCCGCAGGCATTCGTGCGTGGCAGCGCTGCGGGCGTCGCTGCGGGTGTTGTGCTGTTTGCCCTTTGGTCGGTCGCCGTCTCGTGTGTGGTGGGCACCGCAGATCTGGCAGCCTCGGCTGGCGCGAGCATTCCCCTGCTGGTGGTGGCGGTGCCAGCGGCTCGTCTGCCGGCCCTGCTGCTCGGATTCTTGCTGCTTGGCATGACCGCCTTGCGCTGCACATTGGTGCTCAACACCTTAGCCGAAGAACAGCTGCCCGCGCGGTTGCAGGGGCGAAGCCGCCAGCTTGCGGCACAGCTGCCGGCTGGGTTTGGGCTGCTGGTCGCCCTTGCGCTGCTCCTGACTGGTGCAGCTTCGTTCACCCAGTTGATCGCGGTGACTGGGGGCGGGGCCGCATCGCTTTCAAGCCTGCTGATTCCCACCCTGCTCCGATACGCTAGATCGGCGATTACACGGCGAAGTGCCGAAGCGACACAGCCGGTTCCTGCGTCCCTGGCCCCTGAACCCTGCACCCCGCGCTAGCAGCCCGACACAGAAGAAGGAGCACCGATATGGCCAGCATTGGCCCGCTTGTTCAGCGCTTGACCGCACGCGCTTCGACCGCCGCACACGCCGCGCCGACAGTTCGCATCGCCCACTTGCCTCGCTGCGACGAACCAATGGATGCAGTGTTCCAGCGCTTTCAGCACAGCTACCCAGCGTATCAGGCGACCAGGTCGCTGGACGCGCTGCGCGCAACCGAGTATGCGCGG
>JACMIM010000048.1 GCA_014381165.1 Roseiflexaceae bacterium | reverse complement strand
TTGAGCTGTGCGCGGGATGGTACGCCCGATCTGGCCATACGACCATTGCATCAGGCCGCTACAATCGAAGGTGCTTGGCCCTTCATCGCCCCAGACATACGGCTTGCCGATCTGGCTCAACGCAAGCTGTACCACCCGCGCTGCACCTGGCGGCGCGGCCACCGGCAGGGCTTCGTGGCCCCAGGATACGCCAGGGACATTCTGCCAGGGCGTCATCGCTCCGGCATCGCCACAGGGCGGGCCGACTGTAGTAGTTGCGTTCGACCACTGCACCACCAGAGGCTGCGTGTCCCGCTCCGCGCTCGGCAGGCCGCGCACGAACGAGACTGCCGCCGCCTGCGGCGTGCCAGCGGGGGCCAAAATTGGAATCGTGACGGTTGCTCCCTCCGTACCAGCACCTGCCCCGATATTCGATGGTAACTCGGTGATGCCTGCCGCCTGCAGCGCAGCCTGGGAGACCCGCCACTGCTCGCTTTGTAGCACACGCCCACCAGCCTGACGGATCGCACTGAGCTGCACCTGCGCCAGATAATCGACCGCGATCTCCGCGCCGGTCAGGTTGTACCAAGTTATGTCAATCAGGTAGAGCTGCTGCGCCCCTACTATCCGGGCGGCGCGGGCTTGCACGGTCACATACAGCGGGTCGATATGCACGCGCTGGCCGAACACATAGCTCGTGCCGAGAATCGCGTAGGGTGTGGGCGTGGGGTAAGCCGCGCCATACTCTTGCTCATAGGGCCGGTAGTAGATCGATCGATCATTGTACTCAACAGGGCCGCTTGGCACAGTTGTAGGCCGCTCGGTGCGAATAACATCTTTCGCTGGTCCAGCTTCGCCATATGGCAGCGGCGTTGCGCTTGGGCAGGCCCAGCTTGGCGAACGGTCGCTGGTGGGTGTGAGCACGGCACCGCCAGCACAAGCCAGTAGCAGCGGCACCACCAGCACGGCCAGCGCGAGAAAGCGTCGGGTGCGCAAGCTCATGGCGTTTCCTCCAGCAGTGTCGATATCACTGGTGTTGGGTACAGCTCGTGGGGCAGGAGCCGATTCAGATCAAGCGCGCGGGCGGCCACCGTGTAGGAGTCCTCGACCCAGGCCAGCCAGATCGAGCGATGGTTAGGTGCCTGGGCGACCACGGTATCAGCGGCAGCAGCTGCGCCTGAGATCACGGGTATTGGCAACTGCGGCAGCCAGTCGTTCGCGCCGGGGCGACTGGCGGCGGTGTAGTGGGTGGCAGGCTTACCACCCCAGCGGGCCTGTTCGCAGCATGTCCAGAGAGCAACCAGACGGTCGGCGGCGTTGTCATAGGCCACCGCGCCAAAGGGCGTTGCCGGAATCGGCACGGCGCTCGCCTCGGCTGGCTGCGGCAGTCGCTCGATCTCGCCCCAGGTTGTGCCGCCATCGCGCGAGGCCAGCACATAGAATCGGGCGTCATCCAGCGCAACGAACGAGAAGGCGACGACTGAAGGCGCGGCGGCAAGCCCGCGCACCTGGCCAAGCAGCCGATCGCCGCCGATGCTGCGACTGCCAACCGTCCATTGTCCTGGCCGCATCACAGGCCGCGTAGCGAGATAGGCCGTACCAGGCGCGTCGGTAAACGCGGTGGTCAGCGCCACGAGCCGCGCATCTGCGCCTTCGCCTGTCACGACGACGCTGCCGCTGGTAGCGTACCAGGCCGAAGGCACCGGGATGGAATCGGGGGCTGACCATTGCCCAGCGGGGCTGCCAGTAATGATGACTGGCGCAACCGGCTCGCGCTGCAGCGCGAGTACTGCGATTTGCCCATCAAGGGTCGCCGCAACGTCAAGAACGCCGAAACTGTTGGCCAGTAGCAGCACCGGCGCGGCCCAGGTGTGGCCCTTGTCACGGCTGGTGCTAGCCCACACTTCCAGGGCTGGGTACGCGGTTGCTCCCCACACGGCAGTGATGGTACCATCGCCGCTTACGGCCACCGCCACACTGCGGAAACGGTGTACGCCAATCGCCGTTGCGCCCGTGTCGATATTCTGCACCATGCCCCACTGCTTGGTCTGCCGATCATAGGCGCTCACAAACGCGTGCGGGCTACTGTCGGTTGTCATCGACGCGGCGATGGCCGCGACCACTGGCTCATTGGTGAGTGGATGCACCGCCAGATCGACACTCAAGATTGGGTCGGGCAGGCGCATAATTGTCTGCATCACAGTCGTCTGAGGGATATCACGCGCTTCTACGGTCGGGTACGGCGGGCGCGTCGGCAAGGGCGATGGCGTCACAATTACCCCCACTGCTGTCCCACTGGCAGCTTGGCCGCAACCGCACAGCAACACACAAAGCGCCAAACACAAAACCCAATAGCCCGGCGCTTCAGCGCCGGGAACCTTGTCATACACAGTAGCCCTCATTCAGCACCTCCAACCGGCAGTTGGACGACAACACGCGGGTTCTTCGGGTCAACTGGTGCGGAAACGCCTGCAACCGGAACAAAGACCGTAATTGCCGTATTGGGCGCGGTCGCCGCCGTGAGTCGCACCTCACCGCTGGCGGGCGTAATCGCCTCACCAAGCGACTGGCCGAACGCATCCACGAGCTGGAGCCGAATCCCGGCCAAGGGCTGCCCGGTCGCGTTCTCGATGCGAATTTGCACGCTGGTCGCCTGGTCTGGTGGCGGCGTGGGCGTAGGCGTGGCAACAATGGCCACACGCACCACCTTCAGCGGCA
>JACMIM010000422.1 GCA_014381165.1 Roseiflexaceae bacterium | reverse complement strand
TACATCTGTTCGATGGCGAAACTGAGCAAGCGATTATCTAACCCGATCTATATGCCCTTCCAAGACGATAATGGAATTGATCTTTCCACTGATCGCGGGCCATTCTGGGGCGCGTTTGCCACGCTGCGCGATCAGCCCGAGCGCCTGATCGCCGTGAATGCGGCCTGGTCGGTGAACCTCATCCCTGGTTTGCTCGCGCTTGGCTACCCCGATTTCCCGCTGGCCCTACGGCTCTTGTTCTATGCCTATAGTGCGGTCGCAATCACGCCAGCCACAATGGTGCTCTACGCTATGGTCGATCGAGCGGTGGCGAGCGAACCAGTCAGCATGGAGGCGGCTCGCGACGCGCTGTGGACGCTGGCTTTGCCAAGCTTCCGCGTGCTGACGCCGCTGGGAAGTGCGCTGCTGCTGCTGGGCTGGCTGTCGCTAGCCCCACCGGGCGGTCTGCTACTCGTCTCGACAGGGGCGCAGTTACTGCTGCTGCTGGGCTGCTGTTGCGCAGGCTACTGGGGCGTGCTGCTGGCGGCGGCACCTACGGCTGGGGCACTCCAGGTGTTGCGCCAATCGCTCAGGCTGCTGTTCGCCTACCCTGGCCGCACGCTGATGCTGGCGTTCAGCGCACTGCTCGCGCTGTTTTTTGGTGCGCTCTCGATCGGTGGGCTGTTTCTGATCGTGCCCGTGGTGCTCGCGCTGTTACAAACCCACATGGTCTACGATCTACGGCGGCGGCGAGCGCTGCGCAACCGGCGCACAACCTAATCTCATTGCTTGAAGATTGGCGATCGGCTGGGCGAGACGGAGGAGTAGGCCTTGACGCAGCGCTAGAAAGGACGTATTGGTGATGTTCCTCGCAGCCACATGCGCTACAATAAGCGCGGGGTACACTCTTCGAGCTGGGCGAGGCGCTATGACTAATACGACATCGAGCCAGAGCCAAGCTGCGGCCAAGCAACGCCGCAAGGGTAATGGCGGCTATATGTTTTTCTTGTTGTTGCTGCTGGCCGGCTGCCTTGCGCTGGCCGTGGTGGCGTTCCTCGGCCCAGCCCGCCTTGCCATTCCCCAGGAACAGGTGCTTGGCCTGCTGCACGGCGGCATCATCGCCGTCGACGAGCAGACCGCCGTTGAATGCGCGCCAAATGCGCAGGGCGGTACGCCACAAGCGATCACGCGCACCTCGCGCACCGCCATGTTCCGAGATAATACCGCGCTGGTAACCATTTTTAGCAGCGCCCCCGCATCCACACAGCTGGTTTGTCAATAATTACCTCGGTGTTGCGTGTGCCCCCGGACAGGTACCCGGCGCTGAAGCGCCGGGCTAGTGGGTACCCGTACAAGGCGATCGACGATTTTTGCGTGTGCCCCCGGACGGCTACCCGGCGCTGAAGCGCCGGGCTAGTGGGTACCCGTACAAGGCGATCGACCGTCTCCAACGCGCTAAAGCGCGTTTTGGATAGCAGCAGCGGGTTTCAACCCGCCTGCTGCGCCCGGCGCGTACAAGGCGATTGACAATCCCGCGCTGCCCTGCTACGCTGTAAGCGCTTACGGAGGCTCATATGACACAGCAGGATGGCACGCCGCTGACAATCTTCGATGTGGCCCGTGAATCGGGTGTTTCGTATGCTACAGTCTCGCGGGTGCTGAACAACCGGGCGTATGTCAAGCCACAGACCCGCGAGGCGGTGCTGGCCGCGATGCAGCGGTTAGGCTTTGTGGCCAATCAGCAGGCCCGCAGCTTGGCTGGCGGGCGCTCGCGTGTGGTTGGTCTGCTGGCGTCGGAGTTGGCGACTGGCTACATGGGCAGCATTCTGCGCGGCATCGACGATGCGCTGGCCGAGGCCGAGTATGACCTGGTGCTGTACTCGACGCGCCGCCGCAAGACGCGCGAGGCGGCGTATGTTGCATCGCTGACCCGCGGCATGGCCGATGGCCTGCTGTTGGTGTTGCCGCGCAACCCTGAGGCCTACCTGCTGTCGTTGCGCGAGCGTGGCTTTCCGTATGTGCTGGTCGATCACCAGGGCATTGGCGCAGGCGATCCAGCGGTCGGCGCGACCAACCGGGCGGGCGGGTACGCGGCCACGCGCCATCTGATCGAGCTTGGCCACCGGCGCATCGGTGTGATCTGTGGTGACATGGCGCTGCGTTGTGCCGTCGATCGGCTGGCTGGCTACCAGGATGCATTGGCCGAGGCCGGGATCGCGCCCGACGAAGGCCTGGTTGTCGATGGCGATTTCCAACAACCCGCTGCCTATGCGGCTGCGCATGTGCTGCTCGGGTTGCCGCAGCCGCCTACCGCGATCGTTGCCGCCAACGATGTCTCGGCCTTCGCCGTGATCGATGCGGCGAGTGCGCGTGGGCTGCGCGTTCCCGCCGATCTCTCGCTGGTCGGCTTCGACGATATTCCCGCCGCCCAGATGCTGGTGCCACGGCTGACAACAGTACGCCAGCCGCTGCTTCAGATGGGCGCGGCGGCGGCAACCATGCTGTTGAAGCGAATCGAGCAGCCTGAGCTGCCGCCCGAGCGCCTGGAATTGCCTACCGAGTTGATCGTGCGCGCCTCGACTGCCGCGCCCGCACCCTCACCCCCTGCTCCGACCCTAGTGGAAGCGGGGAGTCCGGATCCCTCTCCCAGCAGGAGCGGGCTGGGGTGAGGGTGCGCGGTAGATTGTTTAGTTTTTCGTAAGAGCATATGCAAAGGAGCTGCCTCATGTCCGATCGCTACACGCCCCGCCCTGAGCACAAGTTCACCTTCGGCCTTTGGACTGTCGGCAATCTTGGCCGCGACCCGTTTGGCGAGCCGACCCGCCCGCCGCTGCCGCCAGTCGAGGCGGTGCGCCTGCTGGGCGAGGTCGGTGCATATGGCGTCAACTTCCACGATAATGATTTAATCCCGATCGATGCGACCCCAGCCGAGCGCGACCAGATCGTGCGCGAGTTTCGCGGCGCGCTACGCGAGGCCGGCCTGGTGGTGCCAATGGCCACGACCAATCTGTTCAGCGACCCAGCCTTCAAAGACGGTGCATTCACCTCGAACGATCCGAAGGTGCGGGCCTATGCGCTCCAAAAGACTATGCACGCAATCGACCTGGGCGTCGAGCTAGGCGCGGAAACGTATGTGTTCTGGGGCGGGCGCGAGGGCACGGAAAGCGACACAAACAAGAACCCTGCTGAAAGCCTCAAGCGCTTTCGTGAGGCGATTAACTTTCTGTGCGCGTATGCGCAGGATCAGGGCTACAAGCTCCGGTTCGCATTGGAGCCAAAGCCAAACGAGCCGCGCGGCGACATCTATCTGGCCACCGTGGGCGCGGCGCTCGGCTTTATTGCCACACTCGACCACCCCGAGATGGTTGGCGTCAACCCCGAGGTAGCCCATGAGACCATGGCCGGCCTGAACTTTCTGCACGCGATCGCGCAGGCCTGGGACGCTGGCAAGCTGTTCCATATCGATCTGAACGACCAGGTAGTTGGCCGTTACGACCAAGACTTCCGCTTTGGCGCAGTCAATCTGAAGAGTGCCTTTCTGCTGGTGAAGTTTTTGGAGGATGTGGGCTACCAGGGCATGCGCCACTTCGACGCGCATGCCTATCGCACCGAGGATTACGCCGGTGTTGAGGATTTCGCGCGCGGCTGCATGCGAACCTATTTGATTCTGAAGGAGAAGGCCGCACAGTGGAACGCCGACGCCGAAATCCAGGCGCTGCTGCGTGAGTTGCCTCAGGACGACGGCAGCACCGCAGCGGCCTTCGGCGGAGCATATAGTGCCGAAAAGGCCGCCGCGCTCAAGGCTGCCAGCTTCGACCGCGCGGCGCTGGGCGCGCGCGGCTATGGCTACGAGCGGCTCGACCAATTGACCAACGAACTGCTGCTGGGCGTGCGCTAGAACACAGGATGACCATCGCGTTGCCACCACTCCCGCCCGGCGGCTTCAGCCGCCGGCTAGCACTACGAAGCTCGCCGCGAGCTGCAACGATCTTCAGCCCGCAGCGGCGGGCTTCGTAAACGCAGCCAGAGGCTTCAGCCTCGCGGCTGCCGACAGAGCGTACACTCCCTGATGGGCAACACAGCAATAGACGGGGGCCGCGCGACGATGTACAATCGACGTGTGGCCCCCGTCTATTGTAAGCGAGCACCCGATGAATCAGCGTATACTCCAACGTGCGAGCCATCTATTCGAGTGGATCGAGCGGTGGTGGGAAGGCCACCAAACACAGCGGGCCGCTGGTACGGCGCTGGTGATCACATTTCTCGTGTCGCTGGTTGTGCTTGATCTGAATATTCGTGGCTGGCTGCCTAATCCGCTGGCCTCGGTGCTGCCAAAAAATCATTTCTACGCGGTCGAGTTTGCCTTTACCCTGCTGCTGCTGTTCGAGGTGTTGAGCCTGATTTTTGTGCTGGAGCGCTCGGTTTCCAGCGCGGTGGGCAAGCAGATCGAGATTCTCTCGCTGATTTTACTGCGGCTTTCATTCAAGCAGTTCATCTACTTCGACGAGCCGATTCGCTGGGAGCAGGTGCGTGAATCGCTGGTGCCTATGGTTTCGGATGCCGTCGGCGCGCTGTTGATTTTTGTCGCGCTGGGCTTCTACTACCGGCTTCAGCGCCACATCCCGATCACCACCGACGCCGATGAGCAGGCCAGCTTTGTAGCGGCCAAGCGGCTGGTGGCATTGGTGCTGCTGGTGGCGTTTTTCGTCATCGGCTTTGGCGAGCTGTTTGGCTGGGTGAGCACCGGGCGCATCCCCACCTTCTTCGACCAATTCTTCACGGTGCTGATCTTCACCGATGTGCTGATCGTGCTGATCTCGCTGCGCTATAGCTCGACCTACCATGTGGTTTTCCGCAACTCTGGCTATGCGCTAGCGACCGTGTTTATTCGGCTGGCGCTGATCTCGCCGCCACCGTTCAATGCGGCGCTGGGCTTGGGCGTGGTGGTGTTTGCCGTAGGCCTGACCGTAGCTTACAACACGATGCTGCCGGTACCGCAGCGCGAGGCGCGCATACCCTATAGCTCGTAACCAGCCCTTCACCCCCTGCACCCTCTCCCAGCGAGGGTGCAGGAGTGGCAAAAAAAATTTGTACTAGGCCGCCAGCGCTGCGAAATCGGCGTCGTTGAGCGTAATCTCTGCAGCGGCTGTGTTCTCCTCCAGATGTGCCACCGACGATGTGCCGGGGATGGGCAGCATCGCTGGCGAGCGGCGCAGCAGCCAGGCCAGCGCGATCTGGGCTGGTGATGCGTTGTGCTGGTGGGCGATCGTGTCGAGCTTGCCGCCAGGTTGGGCCAGCTGCCCGGTGGCGAGCGGGAACCACGGAATAAAGCCGATGCCCTCGCGCTCGCAATAGTCGAGCACATCCTCGTGCTTGCGCTCGCTCAGGTTGTAGAGGTTCTGCACAGTCAGGATCGGCACGATCTTGCGCGCCATCTCGATCTCGCCGACGCCAACCTCGGACAGGCCGACGTGACGAATCTTGCCCTCGGCGCGCATGTCGGCTAGCACACCGATCTGTTCCTGGGCCGGAACCTTGCTGTCGATACGATGGAGTTGATACAGATCGATGGTCTCGAGCTTGAGCCGACGCAGGCTGCCTTCCAGTGCGCCGCGCAGATAATCCGGGTGGCCGTTTGGTCGCCAATCGCCGGGGCCGGGGCGGGTCAGGCCACCCTTGGTGGCGATCAGCAGCCCGGCTGGATAGGGATGCAGTGCCTCG
>JACMIM010000421.1 GCA_014381165.1 Roseiflexaceae bacterium | reverse complement strand
TGGGGCACTGGTACGAGCCGCCATCGCGCACCACGCTGCCAGCGGATCGCACCGGCTCGCCGGGCAAGACAAACATAAACGCTGCAACTGCCACGGCAGTTGCAGCGAGGATGAGCAGGCCCGGCTTCCAAACGCGCCAAAGAAACAGCCCCAGCACCAGCGGCAGCATGATCGCCACGTAGAGAAAGAACGACTCCATCGTGACACACATCAGGCCGAGTGCAGCGGCGACCAGGTACAGATAAAGCGGCCTGCGCGTGCTGACATAGCGCACGATGCCGATGAACGCGAGCAGCTCGAACGCCACCGCAAATGGGTCATGCCGAATAAAGCGGCCCACATACAGAAACACCGGCGAAACGGTTAGATACAGCGCGGCGATCAGCGCCGCACTTCGGCCAAGCTCGCGCCGCACCAGGTAGGGCATCAGCACCAGTGCGCTGCCGAATAGCGCCACACTCAAGCGCGCGGTAACGTTGGTATCGCCAAACAGAAAGTAGACAAAGGCATTGGCAAAGTAGAGAAACGGCCCGTGTAGCAGCGGATCATGGGTATAGCCCTGACCTTGGTAGACGCGCCAGGAGAAAAAGGCGTGATGCGTTTCGTCGTGATGATAAGCGCGCGTGCCCAAGCCCCACACATGCGCCACGATCGCAATGGTGAACAAGGCGAGATAGACCGCCTGCTCGACGGTCAGATTCCATGCGCTGGCTGGCCGGGTGGTGGCCAGCAGTGGCTGCGGTTCGGCGGCGCTTGGCGGAAGCTCGGCAACTGACATAATTCGTGTGTAGTTTTTGGCCCGGCGACACCGGGCAGCGTGTGATGTCGCGGCCCAACTGGGGCTGCGCGCGGCTATTGTACACGATCTTTACCGTGTGTGCAGCCGCTGGCTTAAAAAAGCGGCCGCTTTGCAGCAGCCGCGAAAAAAGGTAGTTGGCAGCGGCAAAGGCATCGTTCTGGATGCTTGTGTGCCACTGTGTATCTATATACCAGTAAGACGGATTGGTTGCGCTAAAAGATGCAGGTTTTTCTGAGTAATTGCTGAGAGACAACTGATCCTAGTTGGGAGTGTGAGCGACGACAGCTCATAATAATGAATTGTACAAGCTATCAAGCGAAAGTCTGACAGCGGCGTGCAGCCAAAACCTAGGCCAGCAACTTGCAGTACGCACTGTGTTGCACCTAAGCGATCGAGACATCAGCAGAAGGCTTAAGCGTATGCATAGTCGCCTGACACCGGCTCGCCACGTTCACCCGCCGCGTATGCCCCGCCAGTTTCGCCTGTTCTGCGTTGTTGCCAGCCTGTGTGTGCTGGCGCTGACCACGCCCACTGCTCAGGCGCGCGTGACCAGCGCAGCTCCGTTGGCCGGCTCGTTTGCACCTGGCCCATGTCCAATCGAACCTATCGCCGGTCTCACCATCGATTGTGGCTCTTTGACGGTGGCTGAATCGCGCGGGAAAGCAAATAGCAAGACCATTCAGCTTGCCGTTGCAGTGCTACGCTCGCCTAACCCCGCGCGCGCCGCTGATCCGGTGCTCTTTCTGCAAGGCGGGCCGGGCGGCGCAACACTAGCACTGGCGCAGTTTGTTGCTTTGCGCTACGCGCCGGTGCTTGCCCAGCGCGATATCGTGCTGATCGATCAGCGTGGGACTGGCTTTTCACGGCCTGCACTGAATTGTGGCGCGCCAGCCACGACCACGGCCATGCTGCGCGCTACCGTGCTGCTCAATGGCGATCGCCCAGCAATTGTGCAACAGCAGTTCGATGTGCTGCTTGCCTGCGGGGCCGCGCTGCGCAGCGCCGGTGTTGACCTCGCATCCTACAACAGTGTCGAAAGTGCTGCCGATTTGGAAGATTTGCGGGTGGCGCTCGGCTACTCGGCTTGGAATATCGCTGGCTTTTCGTATGGCACGCGGCTGGCGCTGACGGCGATGGAATATCGACCGCAGACGATTCGCAGCGTTGTGCTTGATTCGCCCTACCCACGCCAGGCGAACTTCCACACCGATACCTTTGCCGGCTTCCAGCGATCGCTCGAACGGTTGTTCAACGATTGCGCGATTGAATTCGCATGTCTCGCAGCGTATCCCAATCTTGCCGCAACATTCGATACGATGGTCGCCCGCTTAAACACGACACCGGCGCAGATTCCGCTGCGTGACCCAACGAGCGGGCAAACGGTGTACGTTCCGCTATCGGGCGACGACGTTGTCTCGGTGATTTTTTCATTGATGTATCAAACCGAAGTGATTCCCGTCCTGCCGCTGCTGATCAACGAGACGGCAAAGGGCAACTATGCGTTCTTCACGCAGCTTTTCAACACACCGGTACCAACGCAGCCGATCTCAAGTTTGGGAACGCTGGTCGCCGTACAATGTAACGAGGACGTTTCGTTTGCATCGGCCCGCGATTTCGTGGTCGCGCGCGATTCGAACCGGCGCGCGAGCCCGCTTGCCTTCACGTCGATCTTCAACGAGGGTATTCTGGAAATCTGTACCGCCTGGGGCCTTGGCACCCCAGCCGGTGTCGAGAATACGCCGGTTCGCAGCGATGTTCCCACACTGCTGGTGCGCGGTGCGTATGATCATGTCACGCAACCAGAATTCGCGACGCTGGCCGCCCAAACCCTCAGCCGTAGCTTTGTGCTCGACCCGTACCCACGCGGTGGCCATGTCGTGAGTTTGTCGAGCCCGTGCTATGCCCGCGCGGTCGCCAGTTTCTTCGACGACCCAACCAAGCGCCCTAACACAAGTTGCCTTGCTTCGACCGAAGGGCCGCAGCCGTTTTTCGTGCGGTAAATTGACCGCGGCACAAAGACTGGAAAGCGCAGCTGAACTACCAGCTGCGCTTTATGCGCAGCCACGCCTCCATCTTGATGACACTAATCATGCCATCGGCTTCCATACACGCTCGCTTCACCTGGGCGTAGTCCTCGATGCCCTTCTCGCGCAACTGGGCCATCAACTCCTGCGTCGTGACGAGTTCGGCGCGCATGTTCTTGCGCAGCATTTTCCCGTTTTCGATCAGTACCAACGTCGGTGGGGTCAGCAGCCGCTCGACTGCCGGGAATCGCTGCGCCACCCATGTGAGCATGTAGCTCCAGAACAGGATGGTGACAATCAGCACGGTACCTTCAACCACCGACGTGTACGCGGCCACAAATCCGTTTCCCGCAACCTCAGCCAGCAACACGATCACGAGCACATCGGTCATACCGATGCCGCCGGCCTGCCGTTTCAGCACGAACCGCAGCAGCCCGAAGAGCACGAAGTACATGATGGTGCCCCGCACAACCAGCTCCAGCAACGAGGTCGTCGGGGTAAAGATGCCGTACCAGTCGATGCGCCAGAAGAGATTATCCATGATGTGCTCCAATGCAGACCGTACCGAGACGGGAAGGGGTACTCGTTCTACTCCACTTATAATTCAATAGTTCGATAGTATCGAACTATTTCAGCATAGCATAGCTTGTAGCAATGCAAGCATGAAAATTATCTACCGTCCAGAGCGCGATTCGCTAGAACTGCCGGGGATATTATATGCTTTGGGCGATCCGGTGCGGCTTACGATCGTAACGCGGCTTGCGTCCAAGGGCGAGCTGACCTGCGGCATTGCTTACCCAGATCTGATCCCAAAATCAACGCTTTCGCATCATCTTAAGATTCTGCGCGAGGCGGGAGTGATCCATGTGCGGCAACAAGGCCGGGAATATCATAACAGCCTGCGGCGCGACGATTTAGAGGCGCGCTTCCCCGGCCTGCTTCGGACAATTGTCGACGTTGCAGTGCCGCGTTGAGTGGGGAAACAAACGAGGATTGATCTCAAGTTGAGTGGAACAGTTCATTGAGGCCCTGAGCATCACATTTGTGGCACTTTTTCGTTTCGCGCGGCCAGTATCGCCGTTTGTTCGATGCGTTTGGTTCGTGTCGCGATCGTCTTTGCCAGCTTGATCCACCGCAGAATGTTGCGTCGTGACGAGGTGGAGAACCGGTCGAAGTTTTCAGTAGCCGGAGGGTGAGCCTTCAATGCTTCGACCAGATCGTCCGGCATAATGAGCGCATCAACATCGTCCATAACGTCCCACAGGCCATGTCGTTTTGACTCCCCAATGGCTTGCAAACCGGCGGGATGCATCAGTCCTTCCTGCTCTAATCGCGCAGCCCGCTCCTTGTAGCTTTTCGCCCAGTGTTGCGTCCGGCGCGGGGACAACAGCTGCATCGTCCTATCTTCATCGAGCTTGCGCGCTATACCATCAATCCACCCAAAGCACAAGATTTCGTCAAGCACTTGGAACCTGGAAACATACTTGTCGCCCATGTGCTTCTTATAGGTGACGAGCCAGATACTTTCTTCCTGCGCATAGTTGGCCGCTAACCACTGGCGCAGTTGCGCTGCCGATGTGACCTCGACTTGTTCGAAGTTTTCCGTCTTTATCATGACAGATCCTCTCTGAAAAGTAGAGTTACCCATCTGACAACGTAGCGGTAACGCACGCGAGAGCGGAGGTAGCCCGACCACGAGTGAACGCTTGTTGTAGCGCCGCTGGAGCCGTCGTTTGGGCGAGATGCTTGCGCACCTTGTCGGCCATTATCAGGAGAAACGGATCGACCAGCGCGTGTGGGTCGGCACCGAGCGTTTCTGCACAGCCGATCATGATGGCGGCCTTCTCGAAGCGCTCCTGAGCGGTGAAGATGTGCGCTGTAACCACAAGCACCTCGACAAGTTCTGCCGACGATGGATGCACTGACTCGAAACCGTGCAACCGTGCAGCGTACCCCGCAAGGCTCAGCTGTAACACTTCGTCCACTGCAGTGATATCGCCAGATTGCAGCGTTGCCGCCGCCAACCAGGCTCGCGCTCTGGGCAGGCTGAACCAATGATCAAGTTCCTCGGCAAGCGTCACGCATTCTGTCAGCGTGGCGCGTACAACCAACGGATTGTGCTGGTAGGCCTGAGCAATACCAAGCATCAGCAGCCAGTCAACGAGCGCACTCGGCGCGCCGTGTGTGCGCGCCATCGCAACGCACTCGGCAAAGATCGCGGCGGCGCGATCAAGCGCACCGTCGAGCAGCGCGAGCCGCCCCAGATTCCCCAGCGGATAAATCGTTAAGTCCACATCTCGCAGCGCTCGGGCGTGCGTCAAGCTTTCGGTATAGCAGGCGTGCGCCTGGGCCAACGCTCCTTGCTCACGCAACAGATCGCCATGCATGAAGGACACCAGTGCCAGCAATCGACGATTGTTGGCCTGATTACCTGCTGCTGTAGCAGCCTGAAAGCGCGCTTCGCGGGTCGCAAGGTCGTCAATGAGCAGCGCAAAATACACCTCGGCCATGCCAATGGTATACGGATCCTCGGTGTTGAGCGCGCGTTGATAGCCTTCTTCTCCGTAACGCAGCGCCTCGACTTGGTGCCCAGTGCGCGAAAGCATGGCCATCAGCGCGATCAACGTTAGGGCATACTCGGGTGACTCGTCCGCTTGCCCCACCCCCACCGCAACCCGTAACATGTCGCGCCCCTCAGCCCAGAAGCCGCGCTGCTGCCAAAAGGAAAACAGCGACGGGGCAACCTGCCACAGCGAACGCCACTGCCGGGCTGCCACTGCGGATTGCCAGGCCGCCCGAAGATGCGGATATGCCGCTTCAACCCGATCCCACCGACTTTCACCGTCAGGTGGGTGCTCCTGACTGGCAGACTGCTGCGCCAACGCGAAGTAGTAATTCGCGTGGCGCAGGCGAGCCGCCGCCGCCGCACCCGCAGCGACAAGCTGCTGCTCGGCATACTGACGAGCAAGCGCGTGCAGTTCGTAGTGGCCGCGACCATCAACCCGCACCAGCGACTTATCGACCAGCTCACGCAGCGTGGCGAGATCCGCGTCAGCAATCGCCGCAGCGGCATGGCTATCAAAGGCGCTTCGAAACACCCCAAGCCGCATCCAAACGGCTTGCTGAGGCACCGTCAGCAACCGCCACGACTGATCAAACAGCGCCTCCAAGCTGCGGTGCCGGTTGGGCACATCGCGCAGATGCGTGGCGAGCACAGGCAGCCCGCCTTGGAGCTGCGCAACAATCTGTGCGAGCGTCATGAACTGCGTCCACCCGGCGGCGAGTTCTACCGCTAGTGGCATCCCTTCAACGAGTTGGCAGATTGTAGCCGCGTGTTCAGAGTCGATTGCCACGTCGTGCCCGCTCTGCC
>JACMIM010000420.1 GCA_014381165.1 Roseiflexaceae bacterium | reverse complement strand
TTCGCCTGGGTGAGCGCGGCGCGCAAAGCCGCCGCGCCTCTGCGCCAGTGCCAGTCACGGTTGCGCCCGCAGCGGCCGATACCGCACTGGCCGCGCCGGCCACGCCGTTCTTTGGCCGGCAGCGCGAACTGGCCTGGATCGCCGCCGCTGTGGCCGATCCAAACTGCCGCCTGGTGACAATCGTCGGCCCCGGCGGCATGGGTAAAACCCGGCTGGCACTTCAGGCCGCGCAAAGCAACCGCAGCGATTTCCCCGATGGCGTTCACCACATCTCGCTGGTTGGCGTCACCACTACCGAGCGCCTGCTGACCGCCATTACCGATGGCTTGGGGATTGCAGTGCAGGGCGATCCTGAAACCTACCTGGTCTCGTACTTTCACGCCCAGCGTGCGCTGCTGGTGCTCGACAACATCGAGCAGGCCCTGGCCGCAGCCGATGCGCTCGCCCGTATGCTGCGCGAAACCCAACAGCTCAAGCTGCTGGTCACATCGCGCGAACGGCTGCATATTCAAGATGAGTGGGTGTTAGATATCGACGGCCTGGAAGTGCCGGACGACGCCTACGCGCCCGATGCGGCTAGCTACAGCGCGATTCAGCTCTTCGTCCAGCGCGCGCGGCGCGTGCGCAGCAATTTCCAGCTTGGCGACGAGGATCTAGCATCTGTGATCGAGATTTGTCAGTTGGTCGATGGCATGCCGCTGGCGATCGAGCTGGCCGCCGCCTGGGTGCGTGTGCTTTCCTGTGCTGAGATCATCCACGAACTCGAGCAAAGCATGGGGCTGCTGACCACGACACTGCGCGATGTGCCAGAACGTCATCGCAGCATCGAAGGCGTATTCACGCAAGCCTGGGAGCGGCTCGCGCCAGAAGAGCGCCAGACCCTGCGTCGGCTTTCGGTGTTCGAGGACGGCACACCACGTGCCGCCGCCGCGCAGGTAGTCGGCGCGTCGCCGGTTGTCTTGGCGGCACTGGCCGACCGGGCGCTGATCCGTCGCGATACTGGTGGGCGCTACATCATGCACGAGCTGCTGCGCCAGTTCGCGGCCCGCAAGCTGGCCAACCACGCCGAGGAGCAGGAGGCAACCTGGCGCAAGTACTGTGAATACTACATGGCACTGCTAGAACGGCGCGGTGGTGAGCTTGAAGGGCCACATCAGCGCGCCGCGCTCCAGGAGCTTGGCGCAGAGTTCGACAACATCCAGGACGCCTGGACCCACGCGATCGCGCAGCATCTGCACCACAACCTTGCCCAGGGGCTGGATGGCTTGTACCGCTTCTGCGACTTGCGCGGCTGGTATCAGGATGGCACGGCCATGTTTCGCCAGCTCACCGAAGCACTCGCCCAGAACCCAGCACCCACTAGCCCGGCGCTTCACCGGGTCGGCGAACAACAAACACCCGGCGACCAACAACGGGCAATTCTTGAAGCGCGGGCACAGGCCAGGCAGGGTGCGCTGCTCTGCTGGGTCGGCCAATACGACGAAGCGCAGGCGCTGCTTGAACAGGCGCTGGCCACCCTGCGTGCCCACGACTGCGCGCAGGATGAGGCCGCTACCATCAACTGGATGGGGATGGTCGCCTACCAGCGCGGCGACAGTGCGGCTGCCGAACAATTACTAGGCGCTGGGCTGGCAGCCAACCAGCAGCTCCAGCTGCACAGCGGCGTGGCCTGGTCGCTCGACATGCTCGGCGATCTCGCCAGCGACCAGGGCGATTACGAGCGGGCGCGCGAGCTTTTGAACGATAGTATCATGCGCTCCACGGCGCTTGGCGATCAGGCCAGCGCCGCCTGGAGCCTGAGCGGGCTCGGGCGCGTGCTGATGCTCAGCGGCGAGCGCGAAGAAGCCCGCCAGCTGCTGGAAGAAAACGGCGCACTGTTCCGCTCGCTTAGCGACCCACACGGACTGGCGGTTACGCTGGCCAACCTGGGCGAGCTGGCACTGGAAAGCGGCGACACGACCGCTGCACGCAGCTACTATCTCGACGCCCTGCACCAGGCCCGGTTGGTCTACGCCATCCCGCTTGTGCTCGACGTACTGGCGGGCTACGCCACCGTGCTTTCGCGCGAGGGCGCACACGAGCGGGCGCTCGACCTGGCCATAACCGTGCTGGAGAATCCAGCTAGCTGGCGTGAATCGGTGGCCTGGGCCGAGCAAGTGCGCGCCGCCGCCCGCGCAGCCATGCCTACAGCAGGCATGTTTGGCACCGAACTACGTGCCCACGGCCACACCTGGGAGGATGTCAGCGAGGCGATCCTCCAGTCGAATCAAAGCTAAATATTATGTCAACTCTAACCCGCTGCCCGCTTTGCAGTGTCCTGGTGACTGTTGAGCAGAACATGTGCCCGAGGTGCTTGGAGCCGCTCGCGCCCGCCGCACCAAGTACGCCCGCCACCGGCGAAACGTCAACACTCTACCGCTCGCCCAGCGGTCGCGAACGCTTGTTGATTTCGTTCTCGCAAATTGAATATGACAGCGCACAGCTAGGGCTGCTCGCAACCTGGGATAACGTAGTTGCCCTCGAATCTTCAGAGCACGGGCATCGGCTGCGGCTGCACCATACACCAGCGCGCGTGCGGTTGCCCGTTAGCAGCGCGAGAACCTGGTTCTCGAACCTGACACAATACATCCCGTTAGAACCGTTTGGCTTTCCTAACAACCCGACCCTGCGTGCCGATATCGCCCGCTGTGCCCCGCATCTCCAGCAATATCTGTAACATTAGGAGTTACACAGTTGGCGGTTCCTGCCTGCGGCAGCATGGAAAAGCTATCTTTTTTGTTTCGGTTCTTGGCGCTTTACGCCAAAAACCGAAACAATGATGAGGTATTTCCTTTGGCCGGCATGGCCCCGCCAGGATAGCACGAAGCCCTGAGGGCGGGTTCGGCTGCAACCGATTGTTCGGCTGCGCGCCACGTTGGATTACGGCTGCTCCGGCTGTGTCACCCCCGCCTGTCCAAGGATGTGCCCGGAATCGCCGTCTGCGATCGTGGCACCCTGCTCGGTCAGCAGGGTTCGCAGCAGCGATCTATGGCAGTGAGACGCATCTTCGCAGTAGCAGCCCACGGAGAAGTTCGTCTGCGAGGAAAACGCAACCAGTAAGCCGATCAGGCGCTGTGCCTCCGGGCGTCGCATCTGGGCTAGATAGCGTCGCCTGTAGGACGTCCACCGCCCTGGCGTCAGGGGCTCGGCCAGTGCCCAGGCGCGTAACTCTTCACTCGGTGCCAACTCCGGCACCCACACATCGAAGTAGTCTCGCCGGCCCCA
The DNA here is from genome assembly GCA_014381165.1 of Roseiflexaceae bacterium. Taxonomy (GTDB): domain Bacteria; phylum Chloroflexota; class Chloroflexia; order Chloroflexales; family Roseiflexaceae; genus JACMIM01. The sequence continues at coordinate 602 of JACMIM010000420.1, read as the reverse complement.
GTCCGCTTTGCGCACTCCCCGTGGTGGGCGCCGAACCGTTCCTAGACGCAGTCCTTCGTCCGGGGTTCGCGGCGTCCCCAGGCGAACCACACGAATTGCCATGCGTTTGGTATCCTCCTGTCTGCCACAAGAGGCCGCAGACACGCGTCTGCGGCCTCTCCACGACCTACGCGGTGGGGGGGGTTGGATGGTCGTAGGTTCTCGAGATCTTCGCCGGATGGGTGCCTGCGGATGTCGCGACTGGGGCAAGACGATGGTTACTGGACAGGCGGGCTATGCAGGCCGATTCGGTTGCCCTCGCTGTCGAGGATAAAGGCAAATGTGCCTTGTGGATCGATGGCTGTTTCCGGCATAAGCACCTTGCCGCCAGCACGTTCGACGCGTTCCAAGGTTGCGGCCATGTGCTCGGCGACGTTGAGGTAAATGACCGTGCCGGTCAACGCGGGTTTCAAGTCGTCACGCAGGACGACGGCACCGGAAACGACGCCTGGCCCGGCAGGCAGGAAGCCGTGGGGATCGCCTTGAAACGCGCTTTTGGTGATCTCAACATCCAACATAGTGCGGTAGAACGTGACCGCGCGGTCGAAATCGACGGCAGGAAT
>JACMIM010000419.1 GCA_014381165.1 Roseiflexaceae bacterium | reverse complement strand
CCGAAACGCGCTTCAAGCTGCTTGGGATTCTGGAGCCACACTTGGCTCATCTCTTGTGCCATGCTACCCGGATAGATGTCCTCAACATCATTGGCAATCCCACCCACAATTGCCGCCGCGACCTCGGCAGGGTTGGCCTTCGGCAGCGTAAGCCCGGCAATCATCTCGGTATCAACTGCACCAGGATAGACCCCATGAACGACGATACCTTTGCCGGTGAGTTCGGCGCGGATAGCCTGGGTTAGCGAGAACAGCGCCGCTTTCGACGCGCTGTAGCCTCCCAAGCTAGGCATACTTGCTAGCGACACCAGCGAGAGCAGATTGGCTATTGCGCCGCCGCCGTTCTGCGCAATCATTGGCGCAAACGCACGCACCATATGCAACGTGCCAAAGTAGTTCGTATCCATGTCGCGCATGATCAATTCAAGCGGGCTATCAAGCAGGCTGCCAAAGGCGAGCGCGCCAGCATTATTGATCAGCACCGTGGTATCGTGAGCCTGCGCTGCCACAGCCTGAACCTGACGGCGGTCGGTTATGTCGAGCTTGAGAGGGACGAGTGAATCGCTTGCAATATCCTTAAACGCCTCCGGTTTGCGTGTAGCGGCGTAGATGCGCCGTACACCGTGCTGCCTGAGCTGTTCGATCAACGCGTGGCCGATGCCCCGATTAGCTCCAGTGAGAAAAATAGTGGCGTTGTTAAGCTTCATACATACCCTCCTATTCGCTACCAAGGTGCAAGTCCGTCATCGTTGAAGAAGCCACCCGTCGGCCCATCAGCGGGAAGCGTCGCGAGGCGCACTGCTGTCTGGGCACCCTGTGCAGCGCTACGTGGCCCAGTGAAACCATTAAGATCGGTTGCACAATACCCAGGGTCGGCACTATTGACCTTGATCGACGTAGCGCGCAGCTCGTTGGCGAATTGGACGGTCAAGGCATTGACCGCAGCCTTCGACGAGTTGTATGCCGCCAATATGATTTGCGACCATTGGTGCGTTTGATCGCTCGTCCAGGTGAGCGATCCTAAGCCACTCGACATGTTGACAATCCGCGCAGACTTCGATAAGCGCAGCAGTGGCAACATTGCCTGTGTGACGGCGAAAACTCCATACACATTTGTCGCATATGTGCGTTCAAACGTTGCGTGGTCGAGCTGGCTGGGCGCGACCGTATCAAGCAGGATGCCCGCATTGTTGACGAGGATGTCAAGTCGTCCCCATTCGGCCTCAATGGTTCGCGCTGCCGCAGTAATCGAGGCGGTCTCAGTGACATCAATAGGTACGACGTGGGCCGTTGCGCCTTCGGCCTGTAACCGCTCGACCGCAGCTTGGCCACGCGACGAATCGCGAGCACCAATGAGCACGGTCATGCCCTGTGCGCCAAACTGACGCGCGATTTCGAAGCCAATACCTTTGTTTGCGCCGGTGATGAGCGCAATACGTGGCGTTTCTGCGGTCATCGTGTGCTCCTAATGCGTAAGTACGCTCGTATCATTTGTGCTTATTGCATCGACCTGATGGCGGCGACTACCTATTTTGGCTGTCCGCTCGCTGAAATAATGTGTCAGGTACGCTGCCGTGTTGCACGTTGCGGCAGTTTCTTCGCTCGGCCCAATGCAACTACGTTCCCGAATGCACCACGAGCGCATTCCCCTCGCTATCAAGGATTGTTGCGAACTTCCCGAAGGCGCCACGCACCTCTTCGGGTTCAACCAGCGTAACCTGCCCTCCCGCGCCTTCGATCCGGCTGAGCGTTTGAGCCAGCGGCTCATCCACATGCAGATAGACCAACGGCCCGCTGGCACTTGGCGGGAAATTCTGCGTCTGGTTGAGTGCGACGGCAACTCGCCCTTCCGGCGTCGGGCTGATCAAGATGGTAATGCGCCGAGTGGCATCCGCTATAATTTCGGTTGGCTGGAGCTTGAACACGGTCTGATAGAATGCCATCGCCCGCTCTAGATCCACGGCTGGGATCTCAACCCAAAATACCTGCATGATGCAATCTCCTCGCTTAGGTGCATATGCTCACACTGAGCATACCCGTACTGTTGGTCGTGGTGTACTTTATCACCTGCATCGTGAGAGTTAAAGGCCTTGACACGCACTTCATTTATGCGTAAATTGCATAAATGGACACAAACGCCCTAGCGATCTTTGTTGAGACGATGCGGAAGCGCAGCTTCACAGCTGTTGCGAACGACCGCAACGTTGATCCGACCACCATCTCGCGGGCGATCGCCGCCCTCGAACGCGAACTCGGTCTACGCCTGTTTCACCGCACCACCCGAACTATTCAACCGACTGAAGCGGGCATGGTCTACTTTGAACGGGTCGAGCCCCTGGTTGACGAGCTACAGAAGGCGCAATTGGCAGCGACCGATATTAGTGAACGACCGCACGGGGTGCTGCGAATCGGCTGCCCAGTCAGCTTTGCCGAGCTTAATATCATGCCCCTGCTGCCGACATTTGCGCAGCAGTACCCAGAGCTTCGCTTTGAGATCGTGCTCACAGATACGCTGGTAGATCTTGTTACCGAACAGCTGGATGTGGCGATTCGCATCGGCCCACTGCACGACTCGACCCTGATCGCCCACAAACTCTGCCCGATGGTTGCGCGAGTCTGTGCGACACCGACCTATCTTCGCGCTCATGGGCACCCACAAACGCCTGAGGAGTTGGCGCACCACCGCTGCCTGTTGTTGGCATTGCCCGGCTTCAGCCGTAGCAATTGGAAGTTCACCGACACGACGGGTCAGACAACCGAGATCATGGTCAACGCATTGCTCCGCACGTCGAACGCGATGGCCCTCAAGCAATGCGCGCTGGCGGGTATGGGCATCACGCTTCAAGCGCGATGGATGGTCGGCAGGGAAATACGTGCGGGAACATTAGTTGATGTGTTCCCCGATTATGAGGTGACTGCGGCGCTCGACGATGCGGCGGCCTGGCT
>JACMIM010000418.1 GCA_014381165.1 Roseiflexaceae bacterium | reverse complement strand
GCGCCGGGCTATTGGGTTCTACCGTACCGTCACCTCGTCACCTCATCACCTCGTCATCGGGTCAGCCCTCACACAATCCGGTTGCGCAGCACGCCCAGCCCACCGATCTCCAGCTCAACTTCGTCGCCAATCTCCAGCCAAGGGCCTTCGCCGTGGGTGAGTTCGAGCAGGCAGCCAGTGCCGACCGTGCCGCTGCCCAGCACGTCGCCAGGTAGCAGTGTGCAGTCGCGCGAGGCATGCGCGATCATTTGGGCGAAGGTATAGAAGATATCGCGCAGGTTGCCACGCGAGCGCTCGACGCCATTGACGCGGGCGACCATGCCCAGGTTGTAGCGCCCGTCGGGCAGCAGCCGTTGCTCCAGTTCGTCCGGTGTTACCAGCGTCGGCCCCAGCGAGGTGGCGAAGTCCTTGCCCTTGGCTGGCCCAAGCCCGATCGCCATCTCGCGGCGCTGGATGTCGCGGGCGCTCCAGTCGTTCATGATTGTGTAGCCGGCGATGTACTGCTCGGCATCTTCTTCGGCGATATCACGGCCAATCCTGCCGATCACACAGGCGATCTCCAGCTCGTAGTCCAGCGCCTCGGTTCTGGGCATTGGCACCTCGGCACCAGGGCCGTAAATCTCGCCGACATTGGCAAAGTAAAAGGTGGGCAGCTCGTACCACTCCGGCGGCACTGTGCGTCCGCGGTTGATCGCCGCCGCCGCGACGTGTTGCTCAAAGGCGTAGAAATCGCGCAGGCTGTTAGGGCGGGTCAGCGGCGCGATCAGGCGCACCTCGTCGAGCGGCAGCAGCATCTCCGCCCCACCGATCGAGAGCGGGCCGCTGGTCAGATCCTCGATCAGCGGGCGGTGCTCCACCAGCTCGTCGGCATCGCCGACGCCAAGCTGGTCGAACACGGCGGCGGCGATCTCGGCGGCTCCGTCGATGCCCATGCCGTCAGGCTCGCCGCGTAGAATGTCGAGCAGCTCCCAGTGCGGCGCTTCAAGTTCCTCGAACACCAGCGGCGCAGCGGCGGACAGGTCGATCACCGCCCCGCCCACCAGTACCCCGGCGCGCGTGCGCTGGTTGAGGTAGGTGAAATTGATCAGTTGCATGGGCTTTGCCCCTCCAAAAACTTTTTTCTTTCGGTTTGGCGGCAAAGCCGCCAAACCGAAAGAAAAGCTATAGATTTGCGCGCTTCGGCCAGCGCCGCGCGAAAGTCCTGGTCAATTTGAGTACATGATGCGTGTTGCGCTTTCTGGTGCAACGTGCATCATGTATCACCCTTCAAAAACTGTTCCAGCGCGGCGGCAAATTCGCGCGGGCGCTCGTCCATCGGGTTGTGCGCGGCCCCGGCGATCTCGAGATAGCGCGCCCCCGGAATAGCGGCGGCCAGCCGCCGCGAAAAGGCGGCTGGCACCAGCGGGTCGTGCGCGCCGCTGATCACCAGTGTCGGTACAGCGATCGACCCAGCCCGCGCTTCGATCGGGTTGGTCAGCAGGCTGCGCAGCAACAGCCGCATTTCGCCAGCATCGTAGTTGGCGGTGTAAGCCAGCCGCCGGATGCCTGGCAGCAGCATCCCGCCACCATGGTCATGCGGAATCTTCGGACCGTAGCGCGCGACCTGCCGGTTGAATAGCAGGGTCAGGCGCAGCGCCGCATAGCCAAACACATCGTTCAGGTAGGAATGTATGTACAATGGTAGCTCCGGCCCAGCCGCCGCTGCATCGACCAGCGCCAGCCTGCGCACCAGCGTCGGGTGCGCCAACGCCAGCTCGACCGCCACGTTGCCACCCATCGAATGGCCCACCAATGCAATTTGGTCTGCGCCGCGCGCCGCACAAAACATGGCGATCCGCTCGGCAATCTGGCGCATGGTGTGGGTCTGGCCCACCGCCGACCCACCGTGGCCAGGCATGTCGGGCGCAAACACGCGGTAGTTGCCAGCCAGCTGCAGCATAGCCGACCACCACAACTCCTTGAACGCACCCCAGCCGTGCAGCAGCACCAGCGTCGGGCCACGTTCGCCCGCCGCCAGGTAGCTCAGGCTGCTGGTCTCACAAAAATGCTCGCTCGGCTGGTCTATTAGGGAAGGCTGTTGCGCCATGGCGATGTCCTCGGTTGCTGATTGCTGGTTGCATTATACTCTGCGTTGCCAGCACGCCCGCCCGGCGGCTGAAGCCGCGGGCTAGTACTACGAAGCCCGCGTAGGCGGGCTGAACAGCGCTTCAGCCCACGTAGGCGGGCTTCGTAACCTCAGTCAGCGGCTTTAGCCGCGCGCTGTCGGCAGAACGCATGAGCCCTAATCGGCCTTTCGCCCGACTTGACATCAGCGCGCCGCCCGTGCTATGATCGCATGAATTAAATAGATGAATAGACCGACGTTGACGAGGACAGATCGCCCGAGACCTGCCAACAGGGAGGGAGCGCCACCGACTGCGAGCGCGCCCGGCACTGGATCGACGCGATACCACCTCTGAGTTGCCGCTGGAACGCGCGTTGCGCAACTAAAGCGGCACGGCTGGCCCCGTTATCGGCGAACAAGAGATTTTAGATTCTTGGATTATAGATTGCAGATTACGCCGAGCTAATCTACAATCTGTAATCTGTAATCCGCGATCTGCATTTGGGTGGAACCACGGAAGAATGCCTTTCGTCCCATTTTGGGATGAGAGGTTTTTTGCTGTTTTGTAGCATTATAACCAGCAGAATATAGTTTTGGAGAATTCATGAGTCGCAACTACAACTATCGTCGTTCGCCGCCGCCGCCGCCACGCCGACGTGGTGGCCTGGGCTGCCTAGGCAGTCTGGTGCTGCTGGTCTGGATTCTGGTGGCCGCAGTGCTGGCCTACAACTTCTTTCTGCGCCCACAGATCAGCCAGATGATCGGCGATCAGATTATACAGGCTGGCCCGCCGTCTAACACCACCGACCAGCTTTCCGAGCAGGCTGGCCAAGCGCTGCCAACTGTGGTCGCGGCCCTGCCGAGTGGCGAGCTGCGCCTTTCCGAGCAGCAGGCCAACGAGTTCCTGGCCGCCCGCGACCTCGGCCCATTCGACAGCGCTGCCGTGCGCTTCACCCAGGGCCGGGTCGAGATCACGATTGGCGCGTTCGGCCTGACCAGCACCGCCCGCAGCGGCCTGGCCGTTCAGGACGGGCGCGTGATCACGGTCGAGCCGCAGATCGATGGCGCACTCGGCCAGCTGATCTCGCTCGACGATTTGACCGCATCGATCGAAGACCAGCTCAATGCCCAGCTGTCTAGCCAGGGCCGCACTGTGCAGTCGGTAACGGTGAATGAGGGCGAACTGGTGGTAAATGTTCAATAAGCAGCCACTGCAGATAGGGCTTATGCAGTTGGCGACTTCCGCCTGCGGCAGCATGGAAAAGCTATCTTTTTGTTTCGTTTTTTTGTGCTTTGCACCAAAAAACGAAACGATTATTCGATAGTTCCTCGCCCGCCGCAGGTGAAATGAAAGCTCTTGGGCAACTGCGTAAGTCCTAACAGATATAAATCGCAGATAGCATGATCTAATCGGCAATCGGCAATCAAGGAGATCGTATGCTCGTCACGCCCGATAATGACCCCTACTACCGGCTTCGCCACTCGCTTGCCCATGTGATGGCGCAGGCGGTGTTGGAGGAGTTTCCTGAAGGCAAGATCGCGATCGGCCCGCCGATCGAGAACGGTTTTTATTACGATCTCGACCTGCCGCGCCCGCTCACGCCCGAAGATCTGGAGGCGATCGAAGCGCGCATGCGCCGGATCATCAAAAGCGATTTCCCATTCGTTCGCCGGGTGGTCAGCGCCGAACAAGCCCGCCAGGTGTTTGCCGACCAACCCTACAAGCTTGAGCTGATCGCCGGGTTGGATCGAGGGGCCGACGAGTACGGCGACGCTGCCGATGCCGCCGACCCGTCGGAAGCCGCCCACGACCGCGCGCCCGGCCAGCCCGGCGGCGTGGTGATCTCGATCTACCGCCAGGATAGCTTCGAGGATCTTTGCCGTGGGCCGCACGTCGATAGCACGGGCCAGATTCCCGCCGACGGCTTTAAGCTGATGAGCATCGCCGGGGCCTACTGGCGCGGCGACAGCACCAGGCCGATGCTCCAGCGCGTCTATGGCACGGCATGGAATAGCCGGGCCGAGCTAGAGGCCTACCTGACGCGGCTAGAGGAGGCACGCCGGCGCGATCACCGTAAGCTCGGCAAAGAGCTGGGCCTGTTCTTCTTTTCTGAAGATGTCGGCCCTGGCATCCCGCTGTTCACGCCCAAAGGTGAGATGCTGCGCCACCTGATGGAAAGCTATGTGCGCGATGTCCAGACGCGCTATGGCTACCAGCACGTTTGGACTGGACATCTGGTCAAGGAATCGCTGTACCATCGCTCGGGCCACTTCGAGAACTATGCCGACGTGATGTTTCCGCCCCTGGTGGACGCGGAGAAGGGCGAGACTTACCGGCTCAAGCCCATGAACTGCCCCAGCCATATGACGCTGTACAACGAGATGGGCCTGCATTCCTACCGCGATTACCCGCTGCGCTTTGCCGAATTCGCCACGCTGTACCGCTACGAAATCAGCGGTACGCTTTCCGGGCTGACGCGGGTGCGATCGCTCACGCAGGACGATTGCCACATCTTTTGCACGGAAGACCAAATCCAGGCCGAGTTCAGCCTATGTCTTGAGCTGATCAGCGAGGTGCTGGCCACCTACCAATTGAGCGACTACCGCGTTCAGCTTTCGCTGCCGGCCAGCGAGGGCAAATTTGTGCGCGACGACGAGAAATGGAGCAAGGCTATCGCCGCGCTCAAGGCTGCGCTAGACGCCAACAATGTGCAGTACGAGGCCGTGGAGGGCGAGGCCGCCTTCTACGGGCCAAAGGCCGATTTCATGGCCAAGGACGCGCTGGGCCGCGAATGGCAGCTCTCGACAATCCAGATCGACTTCATTCAACCAGGCCGGCTGGGCTGTGAGTACATCGGCGAGGACGGCCAACCGCACACGCCAGTGCTGATTCACCGTGCCGTGATGGGTTCGACCGAGCGCTTTCTGGGCGTGATCATCGAGCACTTCGCCGGGGCCTTTCCGCTCTGGCTCGCGCCTGTCCAGGCGGTGATCATCCCGATTTCGGATGAAAAGCATGGCGGCTACGGGCGCGAGGTCAAGCAGCGGCTGGAGGCACTGGGCATGCGCGTGGAGCTGAACAATGCGAAAGACCGCATGCAGCTCAAAATTCGCAACGCGCAGTTGCAGAAAGTCCCGTACATGCTTATAATCGGCGACAAAGAGCAGGCCGCCGGCGCAGTCGCGGTGCGCACCCGCAAGGGCGACGACCTGGGTGCAGTGGCACTCGACGAGTTCATTGCCCGCGCGCAAGACGAAATCCGCACCCGCGCAGCGTAAGACATTAACCACCAAGACACGAAGGCGCGAAGTTTGAATGAAAAATCTTCGCGCCTTCGTGTCTTGGTGGCAAGTAGCAGAAGGCCCGTTATGACACGGTTTGTTTTGGGATTTGTGATCGGTGCGGCGGCCAGTGTGGCGGCGGTGTATTTCACGGCTCCGCGCTCAGGCAATGCCCAACGCGAGCAGCTGAAGAGCCTGTGGGACGGCGCGAAAGAGGCTGCCCGCACCGCCGAGGCGAGCACCTCGGCGCAGATGTGGGCCGATTTCCGCACGCGGGCCAGGCAGGCGTAGGGCGCTGCAAACTCATGAATTTCCTCGCCGCCGCCCGTAACATCCACGCCGACCCACGCTGGTGGCAGAAGGTGCTGCTTGGCGGCGCGCTCACTATGACTGTGTTTGGCGCAACATGGCCGGCTGGTTTGGTTGTCGAGAGCATGGACAATGTACGCAAGGGCTTTGCCACGCCGCTGCCGCCGAGCGTCGATGCGGGCACGCGCATGCTGATCGGCCTGTTCGCGCTGCTGCTGGACTTCTTCTTTTTTGTCATTCCCGTGCTTGTGGCTGTGCTGTTGTTTGCCTGCGTTGGGATCGGCGCGAGTCTTGGTCAAGCGAACACCAGCGGTGTGCAGCCACTCGGCGTTGGTTTTGTCATCACATTGGCTGCAATTGTAATAATTTTGTTCGTTCTTGGTATTGCGCCAATCAGCCGTCTACGCTACATTGAGCAGGGCAGCATCGAGCAGGCCTTGCAAGCTGGGCCTGTCGTGCGCCAGGCGCTTGAGCCGCGCCGCCGCGCTTTGTACCGCGCCGCCCGCCTTCACTCGCTGCCGGGTTACGCGCCGCTGGTGCTGCTCGCCGCCGCCGCTTGGGGCAGCACGCAGGTGCAGATTCCCGCTGGCGGGCTACTTTCCGCCGTGCTGTTCTGGCTGGCGTGCAGCGCGCTTGTCTACGCCCACCTTGTCGTCGCGCAACTGTATGGCGACGCCGAGCGTCATCTCCGGTAGCTGCTCGTGGCTACCTCGCCCGCGCTGCTGGCGCACCTGTTCACCATCGAACGAAAGGACACGCATTCAATGGACATCGGCAAAGCGTTCGGCTTCGTAACCGAGGACGAGAAGTGGATTTCCAAGGTACTGATCGGCGGCCTCGTGCTGCTGGTACCAATCGTGAATTTTGCGCTGTTTGGCTACGCATTGAAAGTGGCCGAGAATGTTGCCCGCGGCGACGCACGCCCGCTGCCCGAGTGGTCGGAATTCGGCGATCTGTTCATGCGCGGCTTGTACTTTGTGATCATCTCGGTTGTCTATCAGCTGCCGACGTTCATCTTGTACTGCGTGCTGATTGCCATTGTAGGTGGAGCAGCGGCGGCGCTGGAGAATAACCCAGATAGCGCGTCCGGCGGAGCATTCGCGCTGTTACTCTGCCTCTACCCACTGATTTTCATTCTTGCGATCGTCGGTGGTGTTCTGTCGTATATTGCAGCGGCACGCTACATTGCGAAAGGCACGCTCGCCGAGGCTTTCAAGTTTGGCGAGGTGTTTGCCACGCTTCGTAACAACCTTGGCAAGTGGGTGATCTTCTTTCTGGTGGTTATTCTTGCCGGTATCGTGGGCCAACTTGGCATCATTGCCTGTGGTATTGGTGTCCTGTTCACGGGTGCCTACGCCTACTTCGTTATTGGCCACGCGCTGGGGCAGACGATGATTCAGACAGGCATGGTTCCCAACACCATGTCGAGCTACTCGCCGCCGACCACGCCGCTCGACCCACCGCCGGCGTATCAGTAAACTGGGCGCGGACGTGAACCCGGCCCGGCGCTGAGGCGCCGGGCTAGTGGGTTTTTGGATATGGGACGGCGTGTGTGAGCGCCAGGCTAATTAGCCCGGCGCTTCAGCGCCGGGTTTTCAATATCGCCGGTTGTGCTGTGAAGGAGCGTCTGTGGCTGCTCGCCGCCTGCCGTTCGCGCCACGCGAGTTCGCGTATCCCTCAAATCTGTTGACATTTCTGCGCCTGTTGTTGCTGCCCTTCACCCTGTGGGCCATGCGCCGCCGCAAGTACAAGCGGCGTGCGCTGGCGCTGCTGGGCGCGGCCATCCTCACCGACGCAGTCGACGGCCCGCTCGCGCGCCAGCGTGGCGAGGTCTCAGTGCTTGGCAAGCTGCTCGATCCAGTTGCCGACAAGCTGCTGATCGATGGCGCTGCCGTCATGCTCAGCCGCAGCCACGGCTTTCCCTGGTGGGCCACCATCGCGCTGCTTGGGCGCGATCTGGTCATCCTAGCGGGCGGCGTACTGGTCTACCAGCGCCAACGCTCGATCGTTTCAGCTCACCCGTTCGGCAAGCTGACCACGATTGCACTTTCCGGCGCAATGCTGCTGTATCTTGCCGATGGCCCGCGCACTGGTAAACCCGCACTGTTCCTGGCGCTGTTGCCATTTGGCGCATCGATGTATGCTTATGGGAGATCGTTTGTGCGCGACATGCGCGGGCGCACACTCTAATTTAATTCCTTTTTCCCTGTTTTTTGGAGGGGCATAGCCCCTCCAAACCTCCTAAAAAAACAGGGGAAGAGCGTTTCTTGGGGGGCTATGCCCCTCCAACCCCCCGTTTTTCAGACATTCAAAAGTTCCTGCACGGCAGCGGCACAGCCCCACGAGAGCGTCACACCAGCGCCGCCATGGCCATAGT
>JACMIM010000047.1 GCA_014381165.1 Roseiflexaceae bacterium | reverse complement strand
TCTCCCATGCTGCCGCAGGCAGGAACCGCCAACTGCGTAAGTCCTACTATTGTTTGCTGTGACGAGATGACGAGATGACGAGATGGCGGAATGCGTGTCAGCGTGTCACTTTATCGAGAATAGCCCGCGCCTTCGGCCCGCGCACCTGCTCGATGTCGTCGTGGTACTTGAGAATCGCGCCGAGTGTGTCGTTGATCGCCCCCTCGCTGAGCGATTGCGCGTCGAGCGCCAGCAGCGCCGCTGTCCAGTCGAGTGTTTCGGCCACACCGGGCAGCTTGTACAAATCAACCTTGCGCAGTTCCTGCACAAACGCGACCACCTCGCGCGAGAGCCGGGCCGATGCGCCGGGCTGGCGGGCGGCCACAATCTGCTGCTCTTTTTCCAACGAGGGGTAGTCGATCCAGTAGAACAGGCAGCGCCGTTTGAGCGCATCGTGAACTTCGCGCGTGCGGTTGCTGGTGATGATCACCGTGGGCGGGCGCTCGGCGCGCAGTGTGCCAAGCTCGGGGATGCTGATCTGCCAGTCGGATAGCAGCTCAAGCAAAAAGGCCTCGAACTCCTCATCGGCACGGTCGATCTCGTCGATCAGCAGAACCGGCGGCAGCTCGCCAGTGGCCTCGATCGCCTGAAGCAGCGGGCGCTTGATTAAAAACTCCGGGCTGAAAATATCGCGGATGGCCTGATCGCCGTGCGCGGCCCCTTGCGCTTCCAGCAGCCGAATCTGTAGCATCTGGCGGGTGTAGTTCCACTCGTAGATCGTGGTTGCGACATCAAGCCCCTCGTAGCACTGCAGCCGGATGAGCTGGCGGCCCTGGATGCGCGCGAGTGTCTTGGCGATCTCGGTCTTGCCAACGCCGGCCTCGCCTTCGAGCAGCAGTGGCTTTTCGAGCTTGAGCGCGAGAAACAGCGCGGTGGCCAGTGGGCGGTCGGCCACATAGCCGGCGTCGGCCAGCGTGGTTTGCAGGTCGTCGATCGATGCGTAGGTCATTGCGCACGCCCTTGTCGCACAGAGGTTCCTGAGAAGTATTGTAGCACAGCCGTGGGCGGGTTGTTGCCGGCAGCCGCGCGGCTGAAGCCACTGGCTGGGGTTACGAAGCCCGCCTACGCGGGCTAAAACGATGTGCAGCCCGCCGACGCGCGGGCGACGCCGCGCCGATTCGGTCTACGATCGCCGCGCCCACATGGCCGCCGAAACACGCCGGGCCGGGGATATCCGCATTGGCACGGCCCTGGCCAGCCGCGCCGCGCGGGTGATCAGCCAGACCAGCACGGCCAAGTTAGCTGCCGCAATGGCCATCACCACTGGCAGCGGCGAAAGCGCAACGTGGATGCTTGGCACAAACGGATAGGCACGCAGCAGCGTCAGCGTGCCGGTCAGCGCGAGCACGGCCAGCGGCCAGCGTGCAACGCGCTCGCGGGCCAGCCAGAGCAGCAGCAACGGGTAGACCGGCAAGATGTAACGCTCGTGCATCTGAGTCGGCAGCATATAGAAGCCCAACGCCAGGAGTAGTGCCGCCACCATCACAGCCTGATGGTCGCTGCGGCGCAGCAGCAGCGCACACACGCCCAGCACTAACAGGGCCAGCAACGCCAGTCCGGCGGTGTGGTAACTGACACCGGCCAGCCAGACGCCGCTGTCGTCGACGCCAGGCAGGCCACGGCTCCAGTCCAGCACACCTGCGCCGTTGGAAAGCAGTGCCCACAGGTTATAGGCGTGCAGGGAAAGGAATGGGTAGCGGTTGACCGCGCCACCATAGGCCGTCAGTAGGCCGCTGCCTTGCCCGGCCAGCACCAGCGGGCCGAGCACCACCGCAAACGTGGCTAGCGCCGCCGCCGCGCCCCGAAGCAGTCCGGGCATTCCGTAGTGGCGCAGCAACAGCAGGCCAAACAGCGGCGCGAAAACGACCGCCTGGAATTTGAGCAGCAGCGCCACGGCAAACAGTGCGCTGCTCCACACGCCGTCAGCGCGCTGCCAGAACACAAGCGCTAGTACCACCGCCAGCATCGGCAGCGAATCGACCTGGCCCCACCAGGCGCTGTTGATCCACAGTGGCGGCAGCAGCGCGCAGATTGATGCAATGACCAAGGCTTGCAGCGGCGGGCGAAAGCGCAACGCATAACAGTAGACCGCCAGCACCAAGCCGAGATCGGCGAGGATGGCCGGCAGTTTGAGCAAGAATGCCCCCGGCGGCGTCAGCGGCGCGCCAAAACGGATATGCAGCAGATCAGCAAGGCCAGCGATCGCGGCTAGAGCTAGCGGGAACAGCGGTGGGTAATCGGTACCGCTGCCATAGAGCTGGTTCAGCCCGTGCTGATGCGCCCACTGCGCCCAGGGCACAAAATAGTTGGTCTGGTCGCCAACCACATCGGGCTGGCCGACAAATGCAAAGCGCAGTGGCAGGGTCAGCAGGCACAGCGCCAGAATATGCCAGCGCGTCCCGGCGATAATCTCGCGGCGCAGAAGCCGGTCGAGCGCGATCACGCCGAGTATGATCATGGCGAGCGTCACGCGGAACTCGATCAGCCACCACAGCTGCCAAGCCCCAAACAGCAGTGCAGTCGCCAGCGCGCCGCTCGTGCCGATCGCGGCCAGGGTCGCAAGCCGCTGCCGCGCACCGGCCAGGCGTAGTGATCCGTAGCTGGCCAGCGCGGCGATCAGGCCAAGCAGCAGCACAATGGCAGGCGCGCGCCCATCGCCACGCAGTGTGACATCGCGCACCAGCACGCCGCGCAGCCGGTTGTCGGCGCTGGTCTGTACAGGCGAGGCACTGGCGAGTTGAAGATGCAGCCGGCTTTCGAACGCGGCGGGGGAAACGCTAAACTGGTAGCGGCGCGGCTCCGGCGAAACCAGAAAGCGGCCCTCGAAGGCGTCGGCGCGCACGCGCAGCTCGACCGGCGCAGCTTCACCGCTAGCAAGCTCCAGGGTCACCTCGACTGACTGGCCGGGGAGCGGTAGGTTCATGGCCGCCTGCGGCTCGCTCCAGCGGACGCTTTCGCCAGCGCCGGACTGACGCTCGGCCTCGTAGAAGCGTTGGAACTCGCCAACTAGCGGTGAGGGGCTGACGCCAATGTGGGCCTGCGGCTTGACCTGGTAGACCAGCTGTATCAGAATAAGCGTGAGCGTGCTGATAATGGCGACTGCGCCAAGCTCACGCAGGAAATGTAGTGCTCGCATAGCACTGGGTTATGCAAGTGGGGTGCCCCGACGCGACAGCCCGGCCCCTAGGCTCCGCCCCAGCGCGTGATTACCTCGCGCCCTAGCAGGCCATATTGCACTTCGAACGGTGTGCCGACCTGATCGGGGTGGAACTCGAAGCGGGCGCGCTCGAAGTACTGCACCGTGATCTGTTTGCCACTTTCGGTTGTGAAGGCGAACGGCTCGCTCACCGGCAGGCCGACCAGTGGCAAACCGCCCAACTCTTCCCAGCGTGCGCGAAAGGGCGGGCAGAGCGAATGGCCGCTTTCGGCGAAGAACTGGCACTCCGGCGGCGCACCGCCGACCTTGGGCAGCGTCGTCCAGTCGATCTCGAAGCGGCGCAGCACCGCCGTGCCAAGGTGGCCGAGCTGCACGGCAAAGGGCGTGCCAGCCAGCTCCGGGAAGTACTCAAAGCGGGCGCGCTCGAAGTATTGCACCACGCGGGCGCGCCCCGTGCCTGGCTCCGGCTCGATCACCTGCTCGGTCAGTGGGTAGCCAAAGCGCTGAAGCCCGCCGTTATTCTCCCAGAAGCTGCGGAACGCGCCGTCAAGCGCGTGGCCAGTCTCGCGGAACACCCGCCCACCACGCGCCGGCGGGTCGAACTCGAGATACACTGGCGACCCCTGCTCATCCAGCCGCAGCGACAGCTTGCCACCGACAGCGTAGATCACATAGCGCACCTGGCCGTTCCAGCGCCGTACCAGCGCCTCGCGGCAGCCGCAATCGATCTCCACCACCTGGTCGCTCCGGTCGGTATTCCACAGCACATCGACCCGTCGGTCGCCGCCAAAGCGCACCCACCAGGTTGCCGGCATACCGCCGCGAAAGCCATTGGCCCGCATCTCGCGCACCTGGAGGCCGCCTAACATCTCAGTCATGGTGCGGTAGGCCAGGAATGCGGGCTTGCGCAGGCTGGCGCTATTTGGGTCGAGCGGAAAGGCCCGCCGAATCAACCCATAGTGAAATTCCGGCTCGTTGGCATTGTAGGCTGGCCGATCATAGGGCACGCCGGGCGCGGTATCATTGCGAAAATCGTACCAGAACACTTTCTCGACGCTGGGGTGCGCCATCGCCAGCACGTAGGTACGCACCAGAAACTGGGCCTGCTGATCGAGGCCAACGCCGACATTCCAGCCGCTCGACGGAAAGCCCAGTTCAGTCAGCCAGACTGGCTTTGCGCCATACTGTTGCATCATCCGGTCGAGCCGCTCCATCTCGTTCGGAAATGTCTGGCCTTCGTCGCGCCGCCAGGGCAGCCCTTCTGGCGCATCAGGGCGGTAGGGATGGACCGCCAGCACATCGAACAGCGGCCACGCACCCAGCTCGCCAAGCCGTTCCAGGTACTGGAAATAATCGTAATTGTAGGGCGAGGGCGGCTCGCTCCAGATGCTGGCCAGGCCCGCCAGCACGATCGTCGCATCAGGGTCGGCGGCCTTGGCCGCAGTGCGCGCAACATCGAGAATCCGCACGTAGTCCTCGATGCGGTACAAGCCGCTTTCGTAGCCAAACTGCTGAAGATTAGGTTCGTTCCACATCTCCCAATGCTTGATTGGCCCGCCGCGACCATAGCGTGCGACCGTCTGGTAGACAAAATCGCCCCAATCCCCGAGCCACTCGTCGAGGTTCGGCGCGGTGCCTTTTGTCCAGGCAGGGTTGTAATCGAGCAGGCCAAGAATTTGGATGTTTGCGCCGGAGAGTGCGCCGACCGCCCGGTCGTAGTCGTATAGACCGGCCTCGTTGCCGCTCCAGCGGTACGGGCCACCTGGCGCAAACTGCATCTCGTGCCAGAAGAACTCCTCGCGCACCCACTGCACATTGGCCTCGCGCAGCAGCTGCACATACGCGCCGATCTCGTCGCGGTGGACGCGATTGGCGACCGCCGTGACAACACCGAAGGGGCTGCTTTTATCACGCCAAGGCAGGCTTTGGGCCTGGGCCGGGGCCGGGGGAAGCAGGAGTGCGGCGAGCAGCAGCGGCAGCAACAGCGCGCGCAGGCGGTACACAAGCGACATATGCATGATCACCTCGGAAATATGCGTTGGAAAGCAGGAACGGCGGCTTCAAAGAAGCGTGTATGTATCAACGAATACGAAGACGGTTTTCACACACGCGGGGCATCAGGGCGCTGTAAGGCTTGGTTGAACATTAAATTGGTGGTTGCGTCTTGAGTCGCAACCACCAACAGGGACACGGACGGGCGCTTTAGTGGCTGCTAGGAAAGAAGATCGCGCGCCAGGTTGATCACCTGGTCGATCTCGAACGGCTTTTGGATAATCACCGCACCCTCGGCCTCCAGATCGGCGAACCAGGGCTTGCGGCTCAACGCGGTCATGATGAACACGGGAATGCCCTCGGTCTGTAGGGTGTCCTTCATGCGGTGAAACGTCTCGACGCCATCGAGCTGAGGCATCATGATATCGCTGATCACCAGGCTTGGTTTGACCGCTGCCAGCTTCTCAAGGCCTTCCTCACCATCGTTCGCCAGCACGACATTGTAGCCGGCCTCACGCAGCGCGATCTCAAGTAGGTTCTGTAGTGACAGATCGTCGTCGATGATCAGCACGGTCTGCTGTGTCGTCATAACCCTCTCCCCTAGAGCAGAAGTCAGAAGCCACCAGGCCAGCAGCAGCCAGCGCTTCAGCTTGCATGATTCGTTCGCGCCTGACGCTTGGCAAGGCCATTATAGCAGAACATGGGTCGGGCACCGGCAACGGTGTCAGATTCGTATTGCGGGGTGCGCACTCGCCCGCC
The DNA here is from genome assembly GCA_014381165.1 of Roseiflexaceae bacterium. Taxonomy (GTDB): domain Bacteria; phylum Chloroflexota; class Chloroflexia; order Chloroflexales; family Roseiflexaceae; genus JACMIM01. The sequence goes on along the minus strand of JACMIM010000047.1, from coordinate 6 downwards.
TGGCGG
>JACMIM010000417.1 GCA_014381165.1 Roseiflexaceae bacterium | reverse complement strand
TGGCATCGACATACGTATCGACCCAGACTGTGCGCCCGGTGGTGCGGGCGGTCTGATACCAGGGCCGCTTGCGGGGATCGTACTCGCGCGGCAGCTTGCTGATAATATCGTGATCGAAGGCGACCACACCGCCATCCTCGAAGGCGATATAGCCCAGGCTGATCAGGTCGTTCTGGGTGACGACCGAGCGAAGCAGCGAGTTGAATTGCTGGGCGCGGGCCACGGTGGCGCTGTAGGCGCGCTGATTGGCCTCGCTAGGCCCACCCGGCACCGCCCAGTAGATGCCGTCCACTCCGAGCGGGGCCGGGCCGGCGGCGATCAGCGCACGCGCATAGGAGGCCACGCCCTGCACATCATCCTGGACATTGTGCAGGATGGTGTTGTACAGCTCGGCCTTGTCGGCGGCGCGTTTGGCAAGCGTCGATTCAGCCTGGTCGCGCAGTGCGCCAGTGGCCGTTTCTACCGCAGTGGAGCGCGCCAGATCAAGGCTAGAAAGCCCCAACCAGCCAACGCCGACCAGTGGCAGCCAGGCCAGCAGCAGCGCCAGCACCAGCAGCTTGGCGCGCAGATTCATTCGGAACAATCGCAACGGCACGGCTGCCTCGTAGTAGGTGGTGAGTACCGGTATGACCCCATACTACCGTTCGTAACGCAGGCCCGCAAGCGCCTTGGATGAAGATTTGCTGACAATTTAGGGGTCAGGCGCAGGCGGGTTGAAACCCGCTGCTGTTATGCAAAACGCGCTGAAGCGCGTTAGACGCGGTTGAACGCGCTTCAGCGCGTTTTGGCGTATCAGACGCTGGATATAATCCGGTGGCCGTGGTGGCGGCGCAAGACTTTTCGCCACACCCAAGCTACCACTCGCGCTTGCATCCCGGCCTGCTTGAGCATATACTGTGATGAAAGAAAGCAATGTAGATCTATTTGCCAGGGGTTTCGCGCATGTTCGTTCGCTTGCTGCGTAGTTAGGTGATGGGCGTCGGGCGCGGGCAAAGCCTGCGGCACCCGCTCATCACCTGCTGTCGTGGAAGTGTTCGGGCGGGGCGCGTGCCGCTGGCTTTTTGGTATGCTGTGCCTGCGTAGGCAAGCAACACGTTGGAGAATCTTGACAATGAACTATACACTCGACACATTTCGCGCCGAGGTGCGCCAGGCGATCGCTGCGACCGGGCGGGTGCCTGAGGCGCTGATCGAGGTGACTGCGCCCAAACCGAACATTCCCGCCGACCTGGCGTTTCCAGCCTTTCGGGCCGCCAAGGAGCTGGGCCTCAACCCGGCGCAGTTGGCCCAGGAGCTGGCTGCGGCGATCACGCCAGCTGGCGATTCACTGATCGGCCAGGTGACAGTTGCTGGGCCGTTTCTTAACTTCGCGCTCAACCCGCACAAGCTGGCCCCAGCCGTGCTGGACGAAGTCCATCATCTTGGCAAGCGCTACGGCCACGACGACACCGGCCAGGGCCAGACGGTGCTGGTCGAGTATTCTTCGCCGAATGTGGCCAAGCGCATGCATGTCGGCCACATCCGCACCACCATTATCGGCCAGGCGCTGTTCAATATCATCCAGGCGCTGGGCTACAAGACCATCAGCGATAATCACCTGGGCGATTGGGGCAAGCAGTTCGGCGTGACGCTGCTGGCGATCGAGCACGAGGGCAAGCCGGCAGGCGCAGGCGAGCTAGCCGTGGCCCAGCTCGAAGAAATCTACGCGAAGTACAGCAACTTGATCAAAGAAGACCCGGCGCTGGACGAGGCCGCGCGGGCCTGGTCGCTGCGGCTGGAGCAGGGCGACCCGCAGGCGCGCGAGCTGTGGCAGTGGTGCGTGGGGCTGACCATGAGCTATATCTCGCCGCTGTATGCGCGGCTTGGCATTCACTTCGATACCGTACATGGCGAAAGCTTTTATGAAGATAAGATGCAGCCGGTGATCGACGCCGCGCTGGAGCAGGGCATCGCCTACCGCGACGCCAAGGGCGCGGTGGTGGTCGAGGAGCTGGAAAAGCTGCCGACCTTTCTGCTGCAACGCAGCGACAGTGGCACGCTGTACCTGACCCGCGATGCTGCCACCGTCGCCTTTCGCGAAGCCGAGTACCAGCCGACAAAGATTGTGTATGTGGTCGACGCGCGGCAGGAGTTGCACTTTCGGCAAGTCTTTGCGCTCGCGAAGAGGCTGGGCTACGCCGCTGGTGCCGAACTCATTCACATTTCGTTTGGTGTGGTCAACGACCAGCACGGCGAGCCGCTCTCGACCCGCAAGGGCAACATGATTTTTCTTCAGGCGCTGTTGGACGAGGCCCACGCCAGGGCGCGCGCGGTGGTCGACAAGACCAGCCCTGAGTTCAGCGAGGCCGAGCGCGAGCGGATCGCCGAGGCAGTAGGCATGGGCGCGGTGATCTACAACGATTTGTATCAGGATTCCAAGCGTAGCATCACGATCGACTGGGACAAGATGCTGGCGCTGGAGGGCAACAGCGCGCCGTACATTCAGTATATGCACGCGCGCTGCCGCTCGATTTTGCGCAAGGCCGGCGAGGAAGAGGCCGGGCTGGGCCGTAGCCACACCGCCGACCAGGCCGAGTACGCGGCGCTGCTGATCCACCCCGCCGAGCAAGGCGTGATCAAGCAGTTGGCCAAGCTGCCGGAGGCCGTGCGCGAGGCCGGGGCGCGCTACGCCACGTTCGTCATCGCCGAATGGTGTTACGAAACGGCGCGGGCGCTGGCGGCGTTCTACCGCGACTGCCCGGTGCTCAAGGCCGAGGCCGAGCGACGGGCCGGGCGGCTCTACCTGGTGGCCGCCACCGCACAGGCGCTGGAAAATGGGCTTGGACTGCTGGGCATCAAAGCGCCAGAGCGCATGTGAGGGCGAGGGCTTACACATTGTACGGGCGAAGCATCTGCCCCATAGATCAGCACGGCGCTTATCCTGGCACCAGGCATCGAGATCGTGCTTTGATTTCTTGCCAGCAGCAGATGCTTCGCCCCCCCTGCAAATTGCTGATGCTTATGCTGCTCGCGCTGCTCGCCGCGTGCGCACCCGCCGCACCCGCCGCTACCGGTGCGCTACCGGCGGTGGTGGCCGATGGTGTGGCGTTGCGGGCGGGTGGGCGAGCCTTTGAGATGCGCGGCGTCAACTATATTCACCCGTCGAATGCTGAACCGCGCTGCCAGTCGCTGTACTTTGGCGGCAATGCCGAGTGCCCCTGGCAGCTTGCGCCGGTCGAGGCTGATCTCGATCAGCTCCAGCGGCGTGGCGTAAATACCATTCGCGTGTTTCTGAACTACTATGTGTTTGGCGGGGCCAGTGCTGCCGACGCAAGCTACTCGATCGAGTACGCGCTCGTCAACTTCGAGCAACTGCTTCAGGCGGCCAACCAGCGCGGTATCTACGTCATGCCAGTGCTGCTGGCTAAATACCCGCAGGACCGCTTTCGCGCCGAGGATATCGCGCCCGCCTTTGCGCTGCATGTCGATCCGGTAGTCGCGCGCTTTGCGGGCCGATCCGGTATCATTGCCTGGGATTTGTTCAATGAGATCGACCTGGGCGGGCCGGTCGACGAGCGCTGCTGGGACTGGGATAATGGGGCCTACGCGGGCTGCTTGCCGCTGGCCGAACAGCGGCTGGCCTTTATTCGCGCGCTCTACGGCCAGGTCAAGCAACTCGACCCCGCGCGGCTGGTGACTGCGAGTGTGGGCTTTGCCAAAAGCTATTTTCGCCCTGAACAGGCCGCTATTCGCCTGGCCGATGTGGTCGATCTGTACTCGCTGCATTATTACGACGACGAACCCCGTAATTCGGGCCGCTATGCCGCGCACTGGTACTATGGCCAGGGCTTCCCCGCCGACCTGCAGCGCGCCGTGGAGGAATTGCACGCGCTGGGCTTGGAGAAACCGGTGCTGGTGACCGAGCTGGGCTTTCCGACCGGCGAGGGCGCGCGCCGCAGCGAGGCCGACTTGCAACGCGATCTGCGCGCCGCCCGTGAGGAATTGCGCGGCCTGCGTGTGGCCGGCCTGCTGCTCTGGCCCTTTCAACCCGAGTATAAGCGTATCCCAGGCGACCTGTTTGTGGAGTAGCGGGTGTAACGAACCGTCTTGCGCTGCCGATGTGCGCGGGCTAGAAGCCGCTATTAGCACGCAAAACGTGCTAATGGACTTTGATTATTAAACCGGGTATTTCGCGCCATCCTACGCGGGCGCGGCTGAAGCCGCTGGCTGGGGTGACGAAGCCCGCCTGCGCGGGCTACCCGATTAATGTGTCAAAGTTCATAAGCACGTTACAGCGGTTCAACACCTTGAGCGCGTTTTAGGCTATACTTGCATTCCCTCTCACAAATCCGATAGGACTGCGTTATGCTCAACCGCTACATCGATTTCGAGCTGACCTTCCAGCTGAACGCGCTTGACCAGAACATCTTTTTTCAGGCCGAATCGGGCGCGGGCGGCGAGAAGGGCGGCTACCTGCCAGTTAGCTTTCCCAGCGAGGAGCTACGTGGCCTGATCGCGCAGGCCCACAGCGACAACACCGATGAAGATGGCCTGATCGCGCTGGGCAAGGGGCTGTTCGAGGCGCTGTTCTTTCAGCCCGATGTGCGCAGCCTGTTCGCCCGCACCCAGGGCGCGCAGGGCGAAGGCGTGGGTATTCGCCTGAAACTGCGCACTGCCGCCGGCGACACGCGCGTGGCCGCCATTCCCTGGGAGTTCCTGTACGACCCCGACCGCGACAACCCGTTCGTGCTCCAGGATATCTCGGTGGTGCGCTACCCGCAGGCGGCCGTGCCGGTGCCGAACCTGGAAGCCACACTGCCGCTGAAAGTCCTGTTGAGCGCTGCCCAGCCACGCGACATGACCGCGACCGAAGCTGACCGCGAACTCAATGCGGTGCTGGCCTCGCTGCGCGAGCGCGGCCTGGACGAAGGTGTGATCAAGGCCAGCGAGGAGCGCCACCTGACCCGCAGCAAATTCCAGCGGCTGCTGCGCCAGGGCGTGCAGATTTGGCATTTCGCTGGTCACGGCGGCCTTAGTCGCGATGGCAAAAGCGGCGTGTTGTTCTTCGAGGATACCACGGGCGGGCGCGATGCGGTAAGCGCCCGCGAACTGGCAGTGTTGCTCGGCGGCAGTGGCGTGCGCCTGATTGTGCTGGATGCATGCGAGAGTGGTACGCTTGCGCTGGACGCATTCCGCAGCATCGGCCCCGCGCTGACAGCTGCCGGCGTGCCAGCCGTGATCGCGATGCAGTTCAAGGTACCTGAAGAATCGACCACAGCCTTTGCCGGCGAATTCTATGCCGCGTTGGTCGAGGGCCACCCGATCGACGCCTGTGTTACCGAGGGACGCAAGGCTGTTATGGGCGTGACCGGGCTGCGTCGCCCGGACTGGGGCATCCCGGTGGTCTACACGCGCGCACCGGACGGCGTGCTGTTCAAGCTGCCAGCGGCCAGGGTTCAGGGGTCAGGGAGCGGGGGTCAGGCGGCAGAGGGCGGCATTACGATCAACGCGGCGGGCGCGAACATCGGCGGCGGGATTGAGGTCAATCAGGGCAACGTGACCGTGGAGCGGCAGGCGCAGCCTTCGCTAGATTCAGCAACACGGGCCGCGCTTGAGCAGGAGATGAAAACAGCAAAGCGAGCCTATCACATGCTCCGGCTCAAGGTGGCGCGTGGCGGCTTCAGTACGGATGTGTCAGTGCTGCTAGAACTCGAAGACACGGTCGCGCAGGTTCGCAAGCTGGAGCAGGATTTGGGGCTACCAGTTGATCCGGTTGTACGGGTGGATTAGGACGTGCAAGCACTGATATCTGTCATCCGCAGCGCATCATCGCTCATACAGCAACACTCCCTCACGAACAACCGTTGCAGGCAATGAAGCTACAAGGTAAAGGCGTTTGTCGAACTGATCCTTTGTCCAAACAATTACGTCCTTTGGTAGTTGAAACGGTGCCAAGGCGCGCTGTCCCTGAATGCTGCGTTGATAGGAGGACTGCTGCGAATCGGCAACGACGACTATAAAATCGTAGTCGCTATCCGGCCCTGCATCGCCGCGTGCAGTCGAGCCAAACAAATACACCCGTTCAGGTTGAAATGTTTCGACAAGGCACTCCGCCATGGCAAATACCTCGTGTGGGAGTGTGTGATTGGGCAACGATGCCTGTGTGATAGGCGGCATAGTAGAGCCTTTTTCAACACGAATAATAGATACTGTACCACGCGGAGCACCGCCGCGGCCCGATCCCACACGAGGTTCCAGGGCGTATGCGTTCTGCCAACAGCCGCGCGGCTGAAGCCGCTGGCTGGGATTGCGAAGCCCGCCGCCGCGGGCTGTACATTGTTTCAGCCCGCAGCGGCGGGCTTGGTCTTGCCAGTCGGCGGCTTCAGCCGCCGGGAAGGCGTGGTGGCACCGCAAGAACGTATCAGGCCTGACGCTTACCGTGCGGGCGGCACGCTTTTTGCCCGCTATGTGCTACAGTAGTACGAGAATCGCCGCACGACAAGCGATGAGGTACATCCATGTTGGCTGAGGACGGGCGCAAGCGGGTGGTGGTCGAGCGCGTGACGCCGCAGACCGACGGCGGCGCGTTTGCGATCAAGCGGGCAGTCGGCGAAGCGGTAGTGGTCGAGGCCGATGTGTTTGCCGATGGCCACGATGCGATTACCGTGCTGCTGCGCCACCGCAGCGGCACCGAACGGGAGTGGCACGAGCAGGCGATGCAGCCGCTGGGCAACGATCGCTGGCGGGGCGCGTTCACAGCCAGCCAGGTGGGCCGCGCCAGCTACTGCGTGGCTGGCTATATCGATCATTTCCAGAGCTGGGCTGGCGACATGGTCAAGCGGATCGCCGCCGCAAGCGTGGCCCCGCTCGATCTCGAGATCGGCGCGCGTCTGATCGACGAGGCGGCCCAGCGCGCGCCCAGCGATGACGCCACGCAACTGCGCCGCTACGCCCAAGCACTGCGCGCCGGCGCGGGCAGCGTGGGTGTCGAACCCGAATTGGCCACGCTTATGCACCGCCACGCCGAACGCAGCTTTGTCTCAGAGTCGCCCACGCTGCCGGTGAAAATCGACCGCGAGCTGGCCGTGTTCAGCGCCTGGTACGAGATTTTCCCGCGCAGCACCTCGCCCGAGCCGGGCCGCCACGGTACGTTCAAAGATGTCGAAGGCTGGCTGCCGTATGTGCAGGAGCTGGGCTTCGATGTGTTGTACCTGACGCCCATCCACCCGATCGGCCAGACCTTCCGCAAGGGCAAGGACAATAGCCCGACTGCTCAAGCTGGCGACCCGGGCAGCCCTTATGCGATCGGCGGGCTGGAAGGCGGCCACAAGGATGTTCACCCCGAGCTTGGCACGCTGGACGACTTCCGCCAGCTGGTCGCCGCCGCGCGCGCCCATGGCATCGAGATCGCGCTCGACAACGCCTTTAACGCCTCGCCCGAACACCCGTATGTGGCAAGCCACCCAGAGTGGTTCCGCCAGCGCCCCGACGGCACGATTCAGTATGCCGAGAACCCGCCCAAGAAGTACCAGGACATCTACCCGATCAACTTCGAGAGCGACGACTGGCAAAACCTGTGGCAGGAGCTGAAGAGCTATTTCGATTTCTGGATCGCGCAGGGCGTCAAGATTTACCGAGTCGATAACCCGCACACCAAGGCTTTTCCCTTCTGGCAGTGGTGTATCGACGAACTCAGCCGCGCCCACCCCGATGTAATCTTTCTGTCTGAAGCCTTCACACGCCCAAAGGTGATGTATCGGCTGGCCAAGCTAGGCTTCACGCAGTCGTACACCTACTTCGCCTGGCGCACCACCAAGCGGGAGCTGACCGAATACCTGACCGAGCTGACCCAAACCGAAGCGCGCGAATTCTTCCGCCCGAACTTCTGGCCGACCACTCACGATATTCTGACGCCGCAGTTCTTCGATGGCCACCGCGCTACGTTTATCGCGCGGCTGACGCTGGCGGCCACGCTGGTGGCCAGCTACGGCATCTACGGCCCAGCCTACGAGCACATGCTGCACACGCCAGCTGGCGCGCGCGAGGAGTATAGTGACAATGAGAAGTACGAGCTGAAACACTGGGATTTGAACGCATCGCATAGCCTGCGCCCGCTGGTTGCCCGCCTGAACCAGATTCGGCGCGAGAACCCAGCCCTGCACCGCAACGAAAGCATCCGCTTCCACAGCGTGCAGAACGATTACGCCGAGAACGAGCAGCTGATCGCCTACTCCAAGCGCTCGCCCGACGGGCTGAACACGCTGCTGATGGTCGTCAACCTCGACCCGCTCAACACCCAGGCTGGCTGGGTTGGCCTGGCTGAACTTGGCCTGACTGGCACATTCGTCGCGCACGATCTGTTGAGCGGGGCGCGCTACAGCTGGGGCGGCGAGTGGAACTATGTGCGCTTGCCGGTTGAATCACCTGTTCACGTTTTTCGGCTTGAACAGCCACATAGCGAGCAGCAGTTCGAAAAGTACAGTTAGCGAGGTTCTATGCGAGCCGATATTGTGCCAGGCGCGACCTTTCCCGACTATCAGCTGCCCGATCATACCGGCACGCCGCGCAAGCTCTCGTTGCTCCAGGGCATCGACCCGCTGATCGTGATGATCGGGCGCGGCATTTATTGCCCCAAGGATCGCCAGCAGCTGCTTCAGTTAGTCGAGTTCAACAGACAGCTGGCGGTTGGCTTTGTGCGGCTCGTGACCATCACGACCGACAGCTTCATGTTGAGCAATGACCTGCGGCTTGGCGTTGGGGCCGACTGGCCGTTTCTGCACGACGACAAGCGCGTGGTGCAGCAGGATTTAGACATCGCCGAGTACACCGACCCGCACAACAACCCGATGATTCCACATACGATTGTGCTTGAGCCGGGATTGAAAATCTACAAAATCTACAATGGCTACTGGTATTGGGGCCGGCCCTCGACGGCTGATCTGCACGCCGATCTACGCGAGATCACGCAGCGCATTCGCTTCGACTGGGACTTGAGCGACCCAGCGGTGCGCGCCGCCTGGGATGCGGGCGAGAAAAACAAATTCTACCCCTACGGGGCTTCTTGGAAGCAGGTGTTCATCCGCATGGCCGGCGCAGTCGACCAATTCGAATGACAACCAATAGGCCCAATAGCCCGGCGCTTCAGCGCCGGGTGACGGGAACAACATCACGATGACCGATCAGCTCAGCGATGCCGAGAAACAGCAGATCGCCACACTGGCGACCACCGAGCACTTCACGCTGCAGACCGCGCGCAGTGCAACGATTAGCGATGCCAACGGGCGGGCCAGCCTGTTTCTGAGCACCGTATCGAGCACGCTGGTGGCGCTGGCCTTTGTTGGCCAGGTCGACGAATCGATGAGTGCGTTCTTTATCTTCAGCTTTGTGCTGTTCCCAACATTGATCTTTCTCGGCGTGGCAACCTTCGCCCGCGTGCTGCAATCAGCGATCGAAGATACGATCTACGCCCGCGAGATCAACCGGTTGCGCCATCTCTACGCCGAGCTTTCGCCGATACTCGGGCGCTACTTCCTGCTTTCCACTAACGACGACGCGGCGAGCATCATCCGCACCATGGGCGTGACCTCAGGCCGCTGGCAGATGTTCCTAACCACTGCGGGCACGATCGGCGTGATCAATAGCACCCTCGTGGGTGTGCTGGTGGGGCTTGTCTGTAGCAGGCTTGGCCTAACGGTACTGCTGTGTGCTGGGGCAGGCATTGCGGCTTTCATTGCCGGCATTGTGCTGCACCTACGCTATCAGACTGCCCAGTGGCAGGCTGTGGATGTACGCCTGCCTGTGCTGTTTCCAGCCGATACTTCAGGCGACCCGCACTAGCACACGGCCAAATTATTCATTTTGGAGATGCAGATTTATGTCATTCCCACCTTCAGTGTATGCCCTGCGCGAGGCCGTGCGCGCGCCAGCCTTGGTGGAGGCCCTGCCCGATTACATCCGCGAGCGGCGCTGGTTTGGTGGCAAGGCCCGCACGATTGCGAGCGCCCGGATCGCCGATGCGCTACCGCTGCCGGCTAACTCGCCGCTGGCCTACCTGTGCGTTGTCGAATTGACCTACCAGGAGGGCGAGCCTGACACGTACCTGCTGCCACTAGCCTTCGCCGATGCTACGCAGGCCGCCGACCTGCGCCGGGCCACGCCTCAAGCGGTGATCGCCAATACCGATGATCTCACCGGCGACGCGGTGCTGTACGATGCGGTCTACGACCCAGCCTTCTGCCAGTTGCTGCTTGGCGCAATCGAGCGCGGCGAGCGCTTCGGCGGTGCGGAGGGGACGATCTTTGCCACGCCGACCGAGGCATTCACGCGGCTGCGCGGCGCGGGTGAGCTGGAAACGCATGTCTCGAAGGCCGAGCAAAGCAACACCTCGATTCTGTATGGCGAGCAGCTTATTCTCAAGCTATTTCGCCGAATTGTGCCGGGCCTGAACCCCGATCTGGAGATCGGCGAATTCCTGACCGCGCAGGGCTTTGCCCAGATCGCGCCGGTGGCTGGCGCACTTAGCTATGACGACGGCACGGGCCAGCCCGCCACGTTGGGCATGCTGATGAGCTTTGTACCCAACGTTGGCGATGCCTGGAGCTTCATGCTGGGGCTGCTTGGCCAGGTTCAGGCCGAACTCAGGCAGTCGGATAGTTTACCGCGAAGAAACGAAGAGCGCGAAGGTTCCGAAGGGTTGAACAGCCCGGCGGTGGGGCGCACGCTTGATGCAGTGCGCATGCTGGGGCGGCGCACGGCGGAGTTGCACCTGGCGCTGGCTAGTGGGCAGGGCCAGGAGTTTGTGCCCGAGCCACTGAGCGCTGAAGACGCCAGCGCCGAGGTGGCTTCGATGAACAACTTGGCCGACCGAGTGTTCGCCCAGGCCCGCGCCAGTTTGGATCGCCAGCCGCAGCAGGTGCGCGGCAGCGTCCAGCAGATTCTCGACCGCGAGCAGGACATCCGCGCCCGCTTCGCGCAGTTGAGCCAGCAGCCGTTGACTGCCCAGCGCACGCGCGCCCACGGCGATTATCATCTGGGGCAGGTGCTGGCCACGCCAGATGGCGATTTCATTATCATCGATTTCGAGGGCGAACCGGCGCGCAGCTTGGCCGAGCGCCGCGCCAAGCGCTCGCCGTTGCGAGATCTCGCTGGCATGTTGCGCTCGTTCGACTATGCCGCCGCCACTGCGCTGGGCGAGCTGCCACCAGCGCAGCTGCAAGCCTGGGTCAATGCAGCCTCGGCAGCCTTTCTGCAAAGCTACTTCGATCTCGCCGGCAACACGCAGTTCATGCCACACAGCGAGCGCGAGCGCCAAGTGCTGCTGGACGCCTACCAAATCGAGAAGGCGGTCTACGAACTCCAGTATGAGCTGAACAACCGGCCCGAATGGGTGCGCATTCCGGTAGATGGAATGCTCCGGCTGATTCAGCTGTAGTGCTGAAATACCGACTCCGCCGCCGCATTACCGCCGCAGATAAGCGCCACTGGCGCAGCGTCGCGCGGGATGGTAATCGCGCCACTTTGCAGCGCCGCGATCACCGCCGCGCCCGCTGGCTCGACCAACTGGTTGCATTCAGCCCACAGCCAGCGCATGGCCAGCACCATCTGGCGGTCGTCCACCAGGATGATTTCGTCCACATACTGCTGTGTCAAACCAAGCGTGAGATCGCAGACCGCACGCGGCGCGAGCGTGTCGGCGATCGTGCGCACGTCGGCAAGTTCGACGACGTGGCCGGCTTCGACTGCCGCGTGCATCGAGGCTGCACCGACTGGCTCGACGCCGATGATTCGCACATGCGGTTTCTGCTGCTTGATCGCCGCAGCCATGCCGGAGATCAGCCCGCCGCCGCCAATCGCAACCAGTAGGTAATCGATGTCGGGCAGATCGTCGAGTAGTTCTAAGCCCAGTGTACCGGTACCTTCGAGTGTGCGTATGGCATCGAATGGGTGAATAAAGGCCAGCCCCGCCGCCGCTCCATGCGCGCGTGCCTGCGCCAACGCATCGGAAGGGTTGCTGCCAAAGCGGATGACCTGTGCCCCCCACGCGGCTATGCGCGCCTCGCGGTCGGCACTGGCCGTTTCTGGAATATAGACTGTGGCCGCGGTGCGTAGTTGCGCAGCGGCATAGGCGATCGCCAACCCGTGATTACCGCCCGATGCTGTCACAATTCCCTGAGCAAGCTGTTGCGCACTAAGCTGGAGTAGGTTGTTAAAAGCACCGCGTGCCTTGAACGAGCCAGTCACCTGGAGGTTTTCGAGTTTCAGCCGTAGCTGCGGTGGCATGTTGCCTTGGGGCGAGGGTAGCGAGACCAGCGGGGTGTGGCGCACATGCGGGGCGATTCGTTCGCGTGCCGCCTGAACCTGGCTGATCGAAAGAGTTGTGTACATACATATCCTTTTGCCTAATCAGGACTTTCGCTTGCTACCAAAATGTACTCTGTTCTTATAGGAACATTCTTGACGATTTATATTACGGCTAATAGCAATTCCGCTAATAGCAATTCCGCATTGCAACCGAACTGACATCAAATCGACATACAGTATGATGTATAGTGGTGACATCGGTATGTTTGCAGTAGAACGTTTCATCCACACCCTCTAGATTCATCACATCCAAGCTTTAGCCTGAGAGAGCAAGTAATCATGAAGTCTGGTCAATCCTCGATCGATGTCTCGCTGTTCAACCTGCTGCGA
>JACMIM010000416.1 GCA_014381165.1 Roseiflexaceae bacterium | reverse complement strand
GTATCGTTCTCGACGACCCACGTCGCCACGCCTGCGACAGCCGGCTGGAGTGCACAGATCTATCGTGACACCAACTGCAATGGCGCACTCGATCCAGCAGAAGGCGCGGCCGAACTCATGGGCGGCGTTGCGACCTTGGCGGGCGATCAGGTCTGCATCATCGTGAAGTCAAACATTCCCGCCGCAGCGCCCTACAATGCACAGGATGTGGTGACCGTCACGGCGACATTCACCCCGTCGGTCGGCCCGGTGTCGACTTACACCCGCCAGGACGTGACAACGGTTGGTACTGCGGGTGGTGCAGGCCTTGTTCTGACAAAGTCGGTTCGCAATGTCACCCAGGGCGGTGCAGCCGGCACGAGCAACACGGCACGTCCGGGCGACCTGCTGGAATACGTAGTGACCTACACCAACAACTCGAGCACACCGGTGTCGATGGTGGTGATCAGCGACAACACGCCAGCGTTCACGCAATTCGTGGTGGCGAGCTGCGGCATGCCGTTGCCTGCAGCTATCACGGCTTGCATGGTTTCTGCGCAACCCGCCGTGGGTGCCAATGGCAACGTGCAGTGGACGCTGACTGGCGCCCTCAACGCTACCCAAAGCGGGACGGTGGTGTTCCGCGTCACGGTGCAGTAGAGGGCATTAACGATCGCCGCGGGCGCGGCCAGTACAATGGCGCGCAATGACGCCACCGACAAATTCCGCGCCCCCTGATGCACTGGCTCCCCCCCAAGACGATGGTCCGTCTGGCAACCAATCCGGGCGCCGCGACCGGGTCGGTGTATCGCTGATCATCCTTTCGGCGATCGCATTTTCGGCGAAGGCTATCTTCGTGAAGCTCGCCTACGCCGACACGGCCGGCGCAGCGGCGCGCATCGATCCTGTCACCTTGCTCACGATGCGGATGCTGCTTGCGCTGCCATTTTTCGCTGTGATTGCTTGGTGGTCATCGCGCGGTGCACGGCTTCTCGACATGCGCGACTGGCGGACGATGGTAGTCATCGGGCTGATGGGCTATTACGGCGCCAGCCTCCTGGATTTCTGGGGGCTGCTCTACATCAGTGCCGCACTTGAGCGGCTGATACTTTTCCTGAATCCAACGCTGGTCGTGCTCATCTCGGCCTTTGCACTTGGCTACCGCATCGTACGGCGCGATGTTTTTGCGCTTGTCGCCAGCTACGCGGGTATCGCCCTGGTATTTGCTCACGATCTCTCGTTCAACCCCGGCAAGGTGTGGCTCGGGTCTTCGCTGGTGCTGCTTTCGGCCCTGCTGTACGCGGGTTACCTGGTGGGTGCGGGCCAGATGATCAAGCGGGTCGGGGCCACGCGTTTTGCGGCCTATGCGTCGATTATCTCGACGGTGGCCATCACGCTGCATTTCTTCATCACGCGGGAGCTTACGGCGCTAACCGGCCAATCATCGCAGGTGTGGAAGCTGGCGGGCTGGATGGCGGTGGTCTCGACGGTATTGCCGGTGGTGATGATGGCCGAGGGCATGCGGCGAGTGGGCTCGTCGAACGCGGCCATGATGGGTTCGATCGGCCCTATCGCCACCATCTTCATGGGCGCCATCTTTCTCGGCGAGCCAATCACCGGCGTGCAGCTTGCGGGTGCCACGCTGGTGATGGCGGGCGTGCTGGCGATCAGCCTGAAAAAAGCGAAACCCTAGCACTGGCG
>JACMIM010000415.1 GCA_014381165.1 Roseiflexaceae bacterium | reverse complement strand
ATTGGCACGTTTCGTACTCCTTGTGGCTTTTACAAAGGCCTGAAAGCATTTTTATTGAGTCTGCGCCCCTGAACCCCGCGCACTGATCACGGCGCGCACTCGGCCCACGAACTCACTCAGAATCAGTGCGGTTGCGCCCCAAACTTTCTGTCCGGCGACCGCGAAGAATGGCACATCGAACAGCGTATCGCGCAGTGTCCAGCGCTCGACCACCACGGTTGCTGGGTCGAGCAGTTCGCGTAGGCTCACCGTAATCACCGCGCTGACTTCGGCAGGGTTTGCCCGCCAGACTGGCAGCACTGGGCTGAACGCAACCACCGGCGTAACCTGAAAGTTGCTTGGCACGATGTAGACAGCGGGCAGCACACCCCAGACCTGGAGCGAGGCTGGCGCAATGCCAATTTCCTCGTCGCACTCGCGCAGTGCGGTGGCAGCCGGGCCGGTGTCCTCTGGATCGGTACGCCCCCCTGGCAGCGAAACCTCGCCCTGGTGGCTTGGCAGCAACTGGCTGCGAATCGTTAATGGCAAGCGCAGGTCGGCCCCATCCGGATACAGCATGATCAGCACGGCCCCGAGGCGCGCAGAAACGCCAGCGGGCGGCCCATTCGGCCTGAACGACTGCCCAGACGGAGCTCGCATGAGCAGCAGTTCGTCCGCCGGAATCTCGATGGCAAGCTGTGCGGCGGCATGGGCGATCTGCGCCCAGTCGCCGGCCGATGAGATATCGATCGCCGCCGCCAAAAGCTGCCTCCAAGCTAATTCTCGTGGAGCAACATAGCACAGACCCGCAAGACACGCAAGCGTGCCGCCTGTGGCGGAAACGCGGATATATTCTGTCGGCAGCCGCGCGTCTGAAGGAGCTGGCTAGGGTTACAAAGCCCGCCTGCGCGGGCTGAACAGCCTGTTAGCCGCTGGGCGGGCGTGGTGGCACCCCGCTCAATTCTCAGTGCGGTTGAAGGTTTCGGCCAGGCCCATGCCAAAGGCCGCGCCACGCTCGGCTGCCAGCTCGCGCATGCGGTCGTCGAGATCGGCGCTCATGCCAACCTGGCTTGCGTGGGCGTGCAGTGCCGCTAGCTTCAATCCAAACGTGTCGCCGATATCGACGGCGTGGTTGTGATGCGGCGCGCCCATGACCAGCACCTCGCGGACACGGTGTGGGCGTAGTCCTTCGGCGAGCAGGTCGGGGAAATCCCACGGATTTTGCGAGGCCGGGTAGATCGCGGCCAGGGTGGCCTGCCCCGCCGCCAGATGATCGGGGTGGTAGCGTGGCAGAAACAGCTGTGGCACCCAACTGCGCTCGGGCGATTGACAGACAACCGTAGTTGGGCGCAGCCTGCGCAGCAGCCGCACCAGCTGCTTGCGTAGCTCGATCGTGGGCTGGAGCAGGCCGTCGGGCTGGTCGAGAAACACCACTTCGCTTACGCCCAGAATATCGGCGGCGGCGCGCTGCTCGGCCTTGCGGGTGGCGCTGATGCGCGCGCGCGCCTCCTGGCCGCACTCGGTCGCTTCGTCGCCGCCGCCGCCCGATGCGTCGGTACACACGACATAATGCACGCGCCAGCCGGCCCGCACCCAGCTGGCAACCGTGCCAGCGCAGCCAAACTCGGCGTCATCCGGGTGGGCCATCACAACCATGGCAATCTGCTGTTGAGTTTCTGACATACTTCCTTTGGAAAGATTAGGAGTTACGCAGTTGCCCAAGCGCTTTCATTTCACCTGCGGCGGGCAAGGAAATAATCAATAATTGTTTTGCTTTTTGGTGATTGCACCAAAAAGCGAAACAAAAAAGATAGTTTTTTCATGCTGTCGCAGGCTGAAGCGCCGCCAACTGCGTAAGTCCTAAAGATATAGCGAAGAGCAAAGACACTGATCCGCATCGGCCCCGCACCCAGCCCGCTCGCAGCGGGGAGCGGGAGCCGGATTCCCGTCTCCTCGCTGCGAGCGGGGTAAGGGATGCGGGAATTTGGCGTATAATGGCACCGCCACAAGTGTACCACGTCGCCCCGCACACGTCAGGAGCCGACCATGAACACGATCTCATTCATGACCGCAAACTTTGTCGCGCAGCAGATCGACTACGCTTTGACCGAGGGCTGGGGCCAGGGTGATACGGCCACGCAGCGCCACTTCCGCCCGATCGACAGTTTTGCCGAGCGCTTCGAGGAATTGTTGGAGTCGATCGCCGAGATGGGCTTTAGTGCAATCGACTTGTGGGGGGCGCACTTGCACCCGGATTGGGCCAGCGAGGAGCACCAACAAACCGCGCGCGCACTGCTCGACAAGTATGGCTTCACCGTTTCCAGCCTGGCCACCGGGGTGAATAGTACGCTCGGCGATCTGGCCCGTGTGTGCGATATCGCCGATGCGGTTGGCACCCAGATTATCGGTGGCGGCGGCGCGCTGCTCACACGCGAGTACGATGCTGTGGTGGGCCTGCTGCGCGAGCGCGGCATCAAGCTGGCGTTTGAGAACCACCCCGAGAAGACCCCCGACGAGGTGCTGCAAAAAATTGGCCCGGCGGCAGATGTTATTGGTGTAGCGATCGACACGGGCTGGTTCGGCACACAGGGGTACGACGCGGCCCATGCTGTGGAAATGCTGGCTGATCGGGTCATGCTGGTACACCTGAAGGATGTGAAGGGCGTCGGCACGCACGAAACTTGCCGCTATGGCCAGGGCATCGTGCCGGTCGAGCAGGTGGTGCGCGTGATGCAATCGCGTGGCTACACAGGCGGCTATAGTGTCGAACACGAGCCAGAGCTGTTCGACCCAACCGAGGACTGCCGGATCAACCTCGATATGCTGCGTGGATGGCTAGGTCGGCCACTGCGCGGCTGAAGCCACTGGCTGGGGTACGAAGCCCGCCTGCGCGGGCTGAACAGCGTCTCAGCCCGCGCAGGCGGGCTTTGTCGTGTTAGCCTGCGGCTTCAGCCTCCGGGCGGGGGTGGTGGCAACACGCCTGCCCACGGCAGCAGCCGCGCGATGCGGGCCTCGCGCTCGGGCGTTGAGCTGTCGACCGCCACCAGCGAGCCGTCCAGCTCGAACAGCGTCCAGCGCTCGTCGTCGCGTTGAGAAACCTGCCAGCCCGAGACGCTGCGCCCGTCGACGCGCAGGGCCACCGGCTCGGCGTTGCGCCAATGCCGATCGAGCCGCAGGAACGCGCCAAGCTTTTCGGCTTCGCCCACATACAGCGTCTGGGCCAGCCGCACGCTGTCGCTGATCGGTGGGCTGTAGACAAGCTGAACCGCTAGCCCACGGCTGACCGCCGTGTCGAAGGGTTCACCTGATACGCCCCAGGGAATTGGCTGCTCAGTGCCGTAGATGCCGCGCAGCTCCTCGTTCTCGCTTGGCGGCAGATGCCACAGCGGTGTCGTGACGATCGAGATCGCCTGGGTAAAGCTGATTTCCGTGGTCGAGATGCCAATAAACGGTGGGTCAGCCGCGAACGAGTTTAGCGTCGAGAGTGCCTGTGGCGGTGGGCTGCGCCAAATCGCGTCGTCGGCCTCGGCTAGCGGCATGCGCTGCTCGGCGCTCAGCTCGTAGGCCTCTATCAGCAGGCCATCGTCTTCAAGACCGGCGCGGGCTTCGTAGCGAAAGGCCCGCCCGCTGGCGTCGATGAAGATGCGGTGGCTGATTGGCTGTTCGGCCACGCCAAGTAGATATGGCCCATCGTCGACTTCGAGATTGAAGTTGCGATCGACGCGCGGCGGCAACTGGCGGGTGGCCGTACCATTGATATACTGCTGCTGGCGAAAGACCATGGAGGCGTAGTCGGGCCGGTTACACGATTCAAAAAACCAGTCCTGATCGACCTGTGTCACGATCCGCGTGCCATCGGCCAGGGTTTCCAGCGTGGTGCCGCCACAGCCAAGCAGGTTGATTACCGACCAGGTTGGCTCGACGATCGGCGCACTGATCGCGTTCTGGTCAACTGCTTGCACATATGTCGCGCCATAGCGCCGGCTGTACCAGTAATTCTGGTCAGCCGTGCTGAGCATCTGCTGCACCACCTCGCCACGGTCGTTGGTACGCTGGGTGGCGATCTCCAGACGCCCGCCATTGTTGCGCGACCAGATTTGGGTTTGGCTGGATTCGCCACCCTCGCTGTACATCGGGCGATGGTAGGTGTCGATCGTTGGCTCGGGCAACGGCCCCTGGCGCGAGAAGTGCTGCTCGACAAAGCTGCTGGCCTGGCCCTCATCCAGCGGTCGCTGCTCAAGCGCCGCGAGCAGCGCCGCCTGGGCGGCTGGATCGTGCGGCTGCGGCGTGCGGAATAGCTCGGCCTGGCTGCGGTAGCTTTGGATGTCAAAAGGCTCCAGCGAATCGGCTAGCGCCAGCATGTCGGCGCGCGAAAAGCCCACGCTTTGCATTTGCACTGTGCTGACTTGGGCTGGCTGACCTTCGGCTGGGGCTATCACGCCGGTATAGTCCTGCTGGGTCAATGTGCTGAAGCGCTGACCAGGTTCGGCCCGCAGCACGGTTACGCGCTGCTCAGATTGATTGATCCGCTCAAAGGCGGGATTTAGAAATGTGGCATTCTCGATGCGCCTGCTTGACTGGTTCAGCTGAAGCGTGCGGCCTGGGCCGAGATACACCGTCGTCGCGTCCTCGTAGGGATTCGAGGCAATGATCAGCGCGCGGTCGGTGCCTGGCGGCCTGATTGTTGGCAGGCGTGTGCCAAACGGCCCTTCCGCGATGCTGTCGGTGGGCGCGCGGATTGCGCTAGCTGGCACCATGGGCAGGGCTGGATCGGCCAGGCCGCGCTGGTCGCCGAGCGCCACAAAGCGCCCGCCGCCGTTGTAGGCTACATCGGCGGTGAACAGCGTGGCTAGGGTTTTCTCGTCGGTGATGCTGCCAGATTCGT
>JACMIM010000414.1 GCA_014381165.1 Roseiflexaceae bacterium | reverse complement strand
CTGCCGGCGGCACCTGGCGGCTTTGGCGGGCGCTGCTACTGCGGCGGCGCGGGGCCACCACGAACGTGCTTTCGCGCGGGCGCGCGGGCGTCCGCGTGAGGACAGGTTCCAGCGCCTCACGGTTGTATCCCAGCAGTCCCATAATTTGGGCCACGCTTTGCGGCAGTACCTCGCGCAGCGTCAGTTGGTCGCCTTCCTGCTCGATGATAATCCGGCGCATCTCCGGGCTGAGGCAGTGGTGCGCGCCGCCCCGTCCCGCAATCATTTGCTGGTATGCGCCTACACCAAACACGCCGAAGATGAGACCCTCGCCCTGCTCTGGCAGCATCATTCCCGCCTGGCCAGGGCGCGGAAACACATCATCTGAATCGCAGGTGCGACGCCCGCCCAGCCGCACCGGGCGCGCCGGTTGCTCCCAGCGATCAAGCGGTAGCACCACGAACTGCTGATCGTCGACGATCAGCATATCTGGTAGCGAAACCATCATGCTGCCATTGACCAGGTACCACGGCTCCATCTCGGCCTGAGCCGGCTTGACCGCGCCAACTTCCAGTAAAAAGACGTTGTGGGAGGCAACCGTGTAGCGGCCGAACTCGCCGATGATATCGGGCTGCGGCACGCCGTGTGCCGCCGCAACCTCAGCCAGCGTAGCCATGAGGCGCTCCAAGAAGTGCGTGTAGTCGAAGGCGAAATCGAGCGCGTAGGCCGAGGTGGGCATGCCGCCGCCGAAGTTAAACAGCTGGAGTGTGGGCACGAGCTGGCGCAACCGCGCATAGCTGGCCGCTGAATCGGCCAGGCGATCCATCCAGCCGTCCAGGTTTTCGATTTGGCTGCCGACCATGGCGTGGTACACGATCAGCTTGTGGGGCGTGCCTTCGAGCCGCGCTGCCACACGGGCGATCTCCTGCTGGGTCAGGCCAAAGCGCTCGCCGCCGAAGTGGCCGGGGTCGACGTGTTCGGCGGCGTGGCGCTCGCGCACGCCAAACAGCATGGGTTCCGCGCACTGCGTCAGAAAAGCCTCCAGCTCGGCAATCTCGTCGATAATTGGGCAGACCTTGGCAAAGCCAGCCTTGCGCAAATTGACGATCGCCGCAATGTAGTTCTGCTCCTTCGAGCCGTTGCAGAAGATATAGCGGCTTTCTGGCAGCACGCCCTGGCGCCACAGGTAGTGGGCGATCACAACGTCTGCCGCCGACGAAGTTTCGTGCTGTGCGCCGGCGTTCAAGGCTGTACGAACCACTTCCTCGGCAAAGTTGGCTTTGGTGGCGTAGGCGTACAGAAAGCTGCCGAGGTAGCCCGTGCGGGCGTGAGCTTCGGCGGCATAGCCAAACATGCGCTCGATCTGCGTGGTGATCAGTGGCATGTAGGCCACCTCAAGTGGTGCGCCATAGCGTTCGGCCAGTGCGCTCAAATCAATTGTGTCTGCAAGAAGCAGGCGTCCATCCCGGCGACTGAGAAAATCAGTCAGAGTACCATCGGCTGCGATGCGATAACGATTCTGAAGGTAGTCGAGATAGGTCGGCTGGTTCAATGCGTTGCACTCTCCTTGTGTAGTGGGAATCGGTGATAGCGGGCGACAAGCGGGCAGGGGCGCGCACACAGCGGGGCCAGCGTCGGCGACGCCAGCAGCGGGGGCACGATGAATTTCGGACGGTGGGATGCGGTCGATGTCTATTTCTTGTACCTCCTGATCAGCTCATGGTAGCCCGTGGGACGGGCCGAACACACACTCCTTGGGTGGCTGCGGAGCGCGGAGCTGACAGGGGCACAAAAAGCCCCCACACCGGGCGGTGTGGGGGCGCGAGCAGCGTGTTTACGTGCTGGTTATCAGCACATGGACAGGACAGCAGGCACCGATCCACCCTTGCGGTGAGTCAGTGGCGCGCACACGTTAGATTCGCAGCGCAATACATTAACCTGTCCGTCCATATATCCTCAACGAAAGCTACCAGACCGCCAACCCGAACAGCCGCCCGCTGGCGCTGTTCACCCTAGCATTTCGCAACACCCGGTTGCCCACTATCGGGCGGTCAGGCGTGCGCCGGAAGCACGAATACAAGTGGTGAATGTTTTCACCAAGTAAGGATTATACATCATTTTGCCAGATTGTCAAATATTGTTGAGGGCGCGCAGCGCTGAGGCGGGCTTCAAACCCATCCGTGCGGCGAGATCAAGGCCGTAAAATCTGCTATCATGCGCTTCTCATCAGTAGAAAGGGTTGCTATGCCAGTCTCGCTACGCGAAGATATTCAGATAGATTGCTTGGCATGCGGTCAGCCATTTGTCGCCGACGTGTGGAGCATTGTCGATGCCGCCGAGCGCCCCGATTTGGCCGATGCGCTGCTGGACGGCACGCTAGACGCAGCCGCTTGCCCGCATTGCGCCGCCGCAAACCAGTCCCAGGTGGCGCTGCTCTATCACGACCCCGCCGCCAAGCGGCTGAACTTCGCGGCCCCGGCTTATGTCGAGGAGTACCGCTGGCGCGACCGCGCGCAACAGCTGATCGCCGCGCTCGGCAGCCAGCTGCCTGACGAGGCCCAGCTGCCCTACCTCAACGATATCGATCTTAATCAGGGTATCGAGAGCCTGCGCCGCGCCGTGCAGCGCCGCCAACGCGGGCGCGGCACCGGCAAGCAGCCCAGCTTTGGCAAGCCGATTCCGCTGCCTGGATCTGGCGCGAGCCTGGCCCTCAGCCCTCAGCCCTCAGCCCTCAGCCCTCAGCCCTCAGTGCTTAACGACGAGATCGAGCTAGTTATGGCCGTCTCATCGCTTGACGAGTTGCGTGCTGTTGTGCTGCGCCATCCACAGCTGTTGAGCGACCAAGCTGATCTGTTGCTGCGCGGACTTGCGGATACGGCCTTCAACGATGGCGACCGCGATCTTTCGACGGCATTGCATACGGCGCGGACAGCACTGGCGGATCTGCGGGCTGGCCGCGAGGTTGTGCTGGCCCCGCATACGCCAACTGATGCGGCGGGCGAGGCACCTGTCAGGCCAGCACTGGCCGAGCAGTCCTATCAATCGCTGCTGCACACTGCTTCAGATGCTGCGCTCAAGGAGGTGGTGCGGCTGTTCCCCGCGCTGCTTGAG
>JACMIM010000413.1 GCA_014381165.1 Roseiflexaceae bacterium | reverse complement strand
CGGCTGCGGCTCGATCCATCGCTGGCGGCGGGGCTGCGCGAAAGCCTGGGCTACCTGGAGCACTATGAATATGAATGCGCCGAGCAGACCGTTTCGCGCTTTCTGCCCAACCTGCTGACCGCCCGCGCCCTGCGCGAACTGGGCCAGCCGAATGCTGAATTAGAAGCCCGCTTGCCAGGGCTGGTCGAACAGGGCCTGGCCAAGTTGGCGACCATACAGAACGGCGACGGCGGCTGGGGCTGGTGGCAGGGCAGCACGAGCAACCCGCACGTCAGCGCGTACACGGTGCTGGGCCTGAGCCAAGCCAAAGAGCAAGGCTACACGCTGCCAGACGGCCTGCTAGAACGTGGCCAGGATTTTCTGGCGGGCACACTTGTAGCCACCAACAGCGCAAATGCTCGCGCCAATATGAGCGCATCAGATGCCAACCAGCAGGCGTTTGTGTTGTTCGCGCTGGCCGAAAGCGGGCGGGCCGACGCTACACGGCTGGGCGAACTGTTCGAGGCGCGCGAAAAGCTGGCGACCGACGCACGCGCCTTTTTACTGATGGCGCTCCAACGCGGCGCAAGTGCGGACGCCAGCCGCATCAAGGCGCTACTGGCCGATTTGAACAGCGCCGCCATCCTCAGCGCGACCGGGGCGCACTGGGAGGAAGTAGCGCCGAAGCATTCGCCTTCAACATCAACTGAACATGCTCAATCGGTCGCGAATGCTTCGCCCCGGTTGAGCATGGGCACCAACACACGCACCACGGCGATCGTACTGGAGGCACTGATGCGGGCCGATCCCGCCAATCAGATCAATTCCAACGCCGTGCGCTGGCTGATGGTGGCGCGCCGCGATGGTGTTTGGGCGACCACGCAGGAAAGCGCCTGGGCACTGATGGCGCTGACCAGCTTCATGGCCCAAAGTGGTGAGTTGGACGGCCAGTACGAGTATGGCGTGCTGCTGAACAATGCGCCGCTGGCCTCGGGCCAGGTCACACCCGCCGACGTACAAACGCCGATTACGTTGCAGGTGCCAGTGGCCGATTTGCAGGGCCAAGCGGGCAACCTGCTGACAATCGGGCGCGGCGAGGGGCCGGGGCGGCTCTACTACACGGCGCACCTGCGCACCTTTCTGCCGGTACCTGAGCTGAAAGCACTCGAGCGGGGGATTGGCGTGCAGCGGCGCTATGTGTTGGCCAGTTGCCCCGATGGTGCGGCCTGCCCAGAAGTGCGCGAGGTGAAATTGGGCGATGTCGTGCGGGTCGAACTGTCGATGACTGCGCCGAGCGACCTGTACTACCTGATGGTCGAAGACCCGCTGCCGGCCGGGTTTGAAGCGATCGACCCCGCGCTGGCGACCAGCAGCCTGCTCGACGGGCGTGGCAATGGACTTCAGGAGGTTGACGCGGCGGGCCAGGGCCGGCTGCTGCCGCCGTGGTACAGCTGGGCCAGCCGCACCGAGCTGCGTGATCAGAAGGTGGCGCTGTTCGCCGAGCGGCTGGCCAAGGGCGCGTATGTGTTCAGCTACACCATGCGCGCCACGCTGCCCGGCGAGTACCAGGCCATTCCGACCACCGCCAGCGAGATGTACTTTCCAGAGGTGTATGGGCGGGCCGACGGCGCAACGTTGCGCATTCTGAAATGAGCATTCGAAGTTCAGAATAACGGAGATGCGCCTGCTTGTTTAGTGGGCGCATGTGTCCTCTTTGTCTCGCGGTGCTGAGTGGTGCTATACTTACTTATGAATTTTGTCTTCCATGTTGAGGACAGCTAACTGATGTTACCTTTTGAGTTTATTGTCGATGGCCCGCCTGTATCGCATCAGACGCGCAATTCGCAACGCCTGCGCGAATGGCAGCAGAGAGTCCGTGCAGCCGCACAGTTACGATGGCCTACCAATACTGCACCAATTGATTTGCCATTACAAATCAACGTTACGTATTATCACGATGGTGTAGCAGTGAGAATAGATAATGACAACTTGCTCAAGCCCATACAGGATGCATTGAACACCCTTATCTATGAAGACGACCGCCAAATTACCGATACACGGGTTCGAAAAACAGATTTGAACGGGAGCTTTCGCGTGCGTGGTATGTCGGCTGTGCTTGCCGAAGGATTTTGCCGAGGTAATGAGTTCCTCTATGTTCGGATCGAATTGGCACCTAGCCATGGAGAGTTCATCTGATGACGCTACAAACGACTTCACGCACGCATCAACGCCTACTTGAGATTGCACGCGAGTATCGACAAAATGGCTATGAAGTAATTATTGAACCTGAAGCACAGCAACTTCCAATATTTCTTGCACATTTCAAGGTCGATCTGCTTGCGCGCAGTCAAGAAGAGAACGTTATTGTGGAGGTGAGGACGCAAGAGTCACTTACTAATACCCCGGAGCTTGACGCATTAGCGAAAGCGCTTGAAGACAAAAGTTCCTGGCGCCTAGAGTT
Organism: Roseiflexaceae bacterium; assembly: GCA_014381165.1. Taxonomy (GTDB): domain Bacteria; phylum Chloroflexota; class Chloroflexia; order Chloroflexales; family Roseiflexaceae; genus JACMIM01. The sequence continues at coordinate 1,705 of JACMIM010000413.1, read as the reverse complement.
AGTGGTTACAAACCCAAAAGACCAAACAGCATTACCTTTTAGAAATGCAACGTCGCTGACGAAACAAGACATTAGTTACCGTTTGCGAGAAGCCCGCCAGTTATCAGATCAGGAACATGGTGAAGCTGCGTTCCTTCTAGCATGGTCTGCAACAGAAGCATTACTTCGACAGATGGTTGAGATAGAAGGCGTTCCAGCTGTGCAACATCAAACAAGCCAGGTGGTAAAGACACTTTACGTTCACGGGGTTATTGATAAAACTCAATATACTCTTTTACAAGAGGGGCAGCATACGCGCAATATCGTTGTTCACGGCTACAAAGAGAAGCAGAACTTAACGCCACTGTTTGATCAACTTCTCCACCTTACACAACAATTGGCACAGCAACACCTCCTGAGCCAGTAGTATGACTCAGTGCGTAGTGTACTTCTCACTGCACTTCTACTGCCGCGAGCGCCGCTCGCACATACGGGTCGTCCTCGGCAGGAAAGCGCCACCACTCGGCGGCGACCGGCAGATCGGGCTGGACGCCACGGCCCTCGATCAGTTCGCCATCGGGCGTGCGGTAGGCTCGCTCGGCCAGGCGTATCTGCGAACCGCCATCAAAGAAGTGCAGCGTCAGCACCTCGGTATTGCCGGCAGTCGGCTCGCCAACGAGCGTCGCGCGGCCACGCAGCTGCATGCCGGCGGCGAAAATCTCGGCGGCGCTGACTGAATCGGCGCTGGTCAGCACAGTGATCGGCGTGTCGCGCAGCGCGGCCAGCGTTCGGCCAGCGGGCAGACTAATCGTGGTGCTCTGGCCGCGCCCAGCGTAGCTGCCCACATCGCCGCCGTCGATAAACAGCCCCAGCACATTCACCAAGTAGTCCAGCCGCCCGCCGCCATTGTCGCGCACGTCGATCACCAGCGCATCAGGCGTACCACTGGCCAGCAACTCCTCCAGCTTGGTGCGCACCTTTTGGTCGAGGTCCTGCTCGTTGAACGTGTCGATCTCCAGCAGAATCGCGTTGGTATCTGGCAGCCAGCGGCCAACCACCGCCGGAAAAGCATTGCTCGAGATCACCTGTCGGATCAGCACGAGCTCGCGCTCGCCGCCGCCCACAGCTTCGACAGTCACCATCACTTCGGTGCCAGGCTGGCCGCGCGCCAGCCGGATTGGGTTCTCGTCGCCGCCGCCCGCTAGGCGCACGCCGTCGATCGCCGTAATAACCTCGCGGCGCTGAAGGCCGCCCTGTGCCGCCGGGCCATCGGCAGCCAAATCGGTGATCAGCGCGCCGTTCGCGACCGAGCGAATCTGCACACCAATGCCGCCGAAGCTGTAGCTGCCGCTGAAGCGGGCCTGCTCGTTGTACACATCCTGCGGCGAAAGAAACACCGTGTGGTCGTCGCCAAGCCGCTCGATCATCGCGCCGAGCTGGGCGTAGGCCTCTTCCTCGCTGGCAGCACCAAGCACGCGCGGCTCGAACTCCGCGCGCACGGCCTCCCAATCGTTGCCACGGTAGTCCTCATACACATAGTTCTCGCGCACAAGCGTCCAGACCTGCGCGAACAGGGCTGCACGCCGCTCCGCTGAAAGCGGCTCCAGGGTGGGCGTCGGCGCGACCGGCACGAATGTCGCCGTTGGCACGGGCGTGATCGAGGGCGCGGGCGTTTGAGTCGGCGTGGGCAGCTCGGTCGGCGCAGGTGTCGGCGCTGGCGAGGGCG
>JACMIM010000412.1 GCA_014381165.1 Roseiflexaceae bacterium | reverse complement strand
GCCAGGCCAGCGGGTCGTCGCCAACCAGCGGCGCAAGCTTGAGCAACAGCTTGGGGTGCTTGAGCACTTGCTTGGTCATATACGGCAACGCCTGGTTCAGTCCCACGGTCAGGGCGCGCACAAAATCGACTGGGTCATCGCCCTGAAGGTCGAGAAAATCGTCAACCGAAAGCTGCGGCAGAGCGTGCTGCCAGCGGCCATCTTTGTAGGCCACTCGCCCGTAGCCGTTGCACAGCGGCGAGCCACTGCCCACCGGAAAAAAGCCCTCGGGTGCCAGACCGGTTTGTTCGCGAATCAGCTCAAGCAGATCTGGCAGGCGCAATTTGCGCGGCGCATCCAGATCGAACCGCCCGCCGAACGGCGTTGCGCACTGAAAGTTCAGCGCGACGATATTTGCCCGGCTGCGCGCCACGAATTCCATAGTCGGGCCGATCTGGTTATCATTCAGCCCTGGCACAATCGAAACCGCCAGCACCACTGGCATGTTGGCATCGGCCAAGTGTTCGAGCGCCTGCTCGCGCACCCACCACAGCCGCTGGCCGCGCAGTTGCTCGATATGATCGTCGTCGGTACTGTCGAATTGCAGGTACAGCGAGGTCACGCCCCATTCGACCAACTGCCGGGCGTAGTTGGCGTCTTTGGCGATCCGAATGCCATTGCTGATCACCTCGACATGGCCACAGCCCGCTTTGTAACACATCGCCACGATTTGATCCAGATCCTTACGCACGGTCGGCTCGCCGCCGCTGATCTGGAATGAAATGCCCTTGCCTTCTAGCTCGATCACCTCGTCGATACGCTTTTGCAGCTCCGCCAGCGTGTAATGGCGGCCAGCCGGGCTGCTGCCAGCAAAGCACATCGGGCAGGTCAGATTGCACTTTTCGGTGACTTCCAGCATAACCAGCGATGCACGATCGCGCATTACAAAGGGTTCGGTGCGAATCGGCGGCTGCGACTGTTTGGCTGGGTAGCGCTGTTTAATCTTTTCATCCAGCGCAAACATGCGCTCGTAGAATGCGCCGAACGGGCCAAGATCGGTGGTGAACGTGCCGTGGGTGGCGCAGGTGCGCGTGAACTGCGCGCTGCCATCATCTGCGGCCAGGTACCATGCAGGAATCTGCGTGTGGCAGGCCGGACACAGGCTGGCGGTGGTTTTGAGCGTGCGCCCGCCGTTCGAGCGAACCGGCGCGATGAATGTGATTTCGGCCATTGCATCTCCCTTGGGGTTATCTGTCAACCGTCGTCCGCCCGGCGCGTGAACGCGCGGGCTACCTCTGCGAAGCCCGCCTGCGCGGGCTCAACCAGCCCGCGCAGGCGGGCTTCGTAACCATAGCCAGCGGCTTTAGCCGCCAGGCGCGTGAGTCATTGGCACGTCACCGCGTTTCTCCTGTCAATTATCCCGGCAGCGCCCACAGGTGTTCGGCGGGCAGCGTCACCTTCACGTCATCGCCAATCCGAAACGACGCAGCGGTGGTCAGGGCCGTCAGCAGGACGGGGCCGACCGCAACGGCGTAGCGATGCAGCGCGCCCAGAAACTGATGCTCACGGACATTCCCACTGAATCCAGCGGCATCGCATTCGCCCAGCCGCACCTGCTCGGGGCGAATCACCACGGTCACGGGGCCGGGCGAAACCGTGGTGCGCGGCAGGGTCAGTGGGCCAAGCGACGTAGCAACGGTTTGGTTGTCGGCGGCCAGTGTCCCCGGCAGAAAGTTCTGCGCACCAAAGAAGCGCGCCACCGCCAGGTTCGCCGGGCGCTGGTAGAATGCTTCGGGCGCGTCGATTTGCTGCAAACGGCCCCCAATCAACAGGGCGATCCGATCGGCCATCGTGGCGGCTTCCTGCTGATCGTGTGTTACCAGCAGCGTCGTCAAGTTCTGCTCGCGTTGCAGCACGCGCACCAAGGCGCGCATTTCTTCGCGCAGCTCGGGATCGAGCGCGGCAAATGGTTCGTCGAGTAGCAGCACGTTTGGCTGGGTGATCAGTGCCCGCGCCAGTGCCACGCGCTGGCGCTGCCCGCCGCTAAGTTGGTGCGGGCGGCGGCGCGCAAAGCCTTCGAGCTGCACAGCCTGGAGCATGCGCTCGGCCCGCTGCCCGCGCTCGGCCCGATCGATTCCGCGCATGTGCAGCCCAAAAGCTACGTTTTCGCCCACGCTCAGGTGCGGAAACAGCGTTGGCTGCTGAAAGACCAGCGCGGTGCCACGCCGCTCCGGTGCGGTGCCAGCAACGCTTTGCCCGTTCAGAAGAATGTCGCCGCTTTCGGCTTCGATGAATCCCGCGATGCAGCGCAGCGATGTGCTTTTACCGCTTCCCGATGGCCCCAGCAGCGCCAGCAACTCGCCCGGTCGCGCGTCCAGCGTGAGGCCCATCACAACCGGATCGTCACCCTGGTGATAGCGCACGGTCAGGTTTGCCAGCGAAAGATGCGTTGACATGGTTGTAATCATTCTAGAGAAGGCCTAGCCCGCCATCGCGTTGATCGAGATTGCGCGCCGCAACCCCAAGGAACACAACCGTTGGCGCAATGAACAACAGCGCGGCAGCGGCGGTAAGTGCTGGGTCGCTACTGCGTGCGGCGGAAAACACCAGCAGCGGCAGTGTCCAGACTTGGCCGCCGCCGATCAGCAGCGTGAGCGCGTATTGGCCCCAGGAAACCAGAAAGGCCAGCAGCGCCGCCACCGTCAGCGCTGGGCGTAGCAGCGGCAGCGTCACATGCCAAAATGCCCGCCACACGCCCGCGCCGAGCGAACGCGCCTGTTGCTCCCATTCTGGCCCCAGTGCGGCGCAGGCACTGGCGAGGATAAGCACAACGTAGGGCAGCGCGAAAATCAGATGCACCAGCACAACCCCACCAAACGTATCGGCCAGATTCACGCGGATGAGCAGCACCTGAAGGCCCATCGCGACCGTTAGCGGCGGCACCAGGATGGGCGCAAACACGATCAGCTCGACAAGGCTGCGCCCGCGAAATTGCCTGCGCCCGAGCGCCAGCGCCGCTGGAATGCCCGCTGCAAGCGCCAGCGCCGTGACCACCAGCGCAAGCACGATGCTGGTCAGCAGCGCCGGCAGTGCTTGCGCTGTCGGCGAAAGCACATACGCCCAGGCCCGCCCGCTCAGTTGCTGGGGCAGCAAATCTGGCCAGCGCCAGCCAGCGCTCACCGACCACACCGGTAAGGGCAGCAGCGGCAGCAGCACCCATCCCACAATCAGCACCACAAGCAGCGGGCGCAACCATCGCACCGGAAACATGTCACCACGTCGCCGTGGCACCTTTTCACCTTGTCGTGTCCCCGCCATTACAGCCAGCCCGCGAATCGCTCGGCCAAATAATCTGGCTGAAGATACAATTCGATGCGCGTCAGCGTATCACGGTTTGCGATCGTGCGTCCCGCCCCCGTGTATTCGATCCATGCGCCCGCGCACCAACTGATGGCGCGCAGCAGAATAAACGGCTCGCGCAGGCGCAGGCGTTCGCGCAGCTCGGCAGGCTGCATGTCGCTCCGTGCAGCGCCATACTCGGCCAAAAAGAACTCGCGTTCAGCGGGCGAAAAGGTGTAGCCGCACTTCCATTGGGTTGTCGTCGGCAGCAGGAAGTGGGCCAGATCGTAGGTTGGATCGTCGGCCAGCGGGCGCTCCCAATCGACCAGGCGGCAGCGGGTGGCGTCCACCGACTGGCCTGCATCGTCCAGCGTTTCCACAACGAAGTTGTGGGCCTGAACATCGGTGTGAACCAGCCCACGCGCAGGCGGGAAGGCCGCACGTTCGTGCGCGGCGTGCAGCGCGGCCTGCTCTAGCAGCGTGGTGAATATGGCGCGAACCGGCTGCGGCGCGTGGGCGCAGGCCAGAAATGGCGCGAGCCATGCTTGGGCCTCGGCAAGATCGTCGATCAGCGGGCGGCGCACAATAAACGGGTGATCTGGCGGTAGCGGCGCTTGGTGCAAGCGTGCCAGCGTGTGTGCGGCGGCGCGGATGTGCGCCCGGTCGTCATAGCGCAGCGGGCCGCCGGGGAGATACTCCATCACCAGCAGGCCGTAGGGCAGCGCCGCCAGGCTCGCGTCGAGGTACACCAGCGCGGGCGCAACCGCCTGACCGGCAAGCTGGCGCAATGCGGCGGCCTCGTAGGCGATCTGCGCGCCGCCCGGCTTGCCAATCTGCGTGCCGGTGTTGACCCGCACCACCCGCCTGCACCCCGCAGCGGTGTCGAGCAGGTAGTTGATGTTGTACTCGCCCTGCGCCAAGAACGTAAGCTGCCAATCGTGCTCGCCCAGTCCAAGTGCGCCGCGAACCTGCGGCGCGGCGCAGTAGCTTTGAAGTTTCGGCAGAAGCTCGGTTGCCAGCATTGGTTTATTATCCTGCACTCGGCAGCGGGCGCGTTTCGGTTGTTGGGTCTTGTGCCATCCAGCCACTGCGCCGCAGCAGCCAGATGTAGGGCGGCACTGCCAGCGCAGTACACAATGCGATCAGGGTATTGAGCGCCAACGCCGCTGGGCGCACTGCCAAGTCGGTATCCTGATAGCGCGCATACGCCTCGACGGCGAGCAGGCGCGGGTAGCTTTGGCCCAACAGCAGCGGCACCTCGAACGCGCCAAACGTGAATGCAAACACGATCGTCGCCGCGCCAAGCAGTGCGGGCGCGATCAGCGGCAGCGTGATGTGCCACAGCACCTGCGATGGCCTCGCGCCCAGGTTACGCGCGATGCGCTCGGCCTCCTCGCCGCTGGCCCGCAGCGCCGCCAGCGTCACGAGCGTCATGAATGGCAGCTCTTTCCACACATAGGTCAGAATAATACCGACTGCGGCGCGATCGTAGATCAGGGTTGGGAATTGCTCGGGCGCGGCGATCAACCCGGCGGCGTGGAATAGGCGCGCAAGCACGCCGCTCTGCGTCAGCAACAGCGCAATACCGATCGCCGCGACCAGGTGCGGCACGGGCAGGGGAAGCTGAACCAACAGCCGCAGCGCGCGCGTGCCACGAAAGGTTTGGCGCAACAGCAGCGCCAGCGCAAGGCTTGCCACGCTTGCGAGCAGCGTCGAAACAGCGGCAACATATAGCGTCAGCCCAAGCGACTGGGTGATATCGGCGTTACCGAGTAGCGCGCCATAGAACGCCAGTGTCGGCCCGCCGACATCCACAACGCTCCACAACCCCAGGCTTTGCGCGAGGCCAAACAGCAGGCCGCCCAGAAACAGGCTGCACAAAACGATCAGGCATGGTGCAAGCAGCAGCCATGTGACCACACCTGGTTTCAAGCGGGTACGTCCCATCATGAAGCAATCTACCTCGCGTATGTTCTAAACCATTAGGTGTTACGCAGTTGCCTAAGCGCTTTCATTTCGCCTGCGGCGGGCAAGGAAATAACTTATCATTGTTTCGGTTTTTGGCGCAGTGCGCCAAAAACCGAAACAAAAAGATATATCTTCCATGCTGCCGCAGGCAGGAATCGCCAACTCCGTAAGTCCTAAATTGTTTCGTTTTTTTGGTGCAAGGCACCAAAAAACGAAATGAGAAAGATGGATTTTCCATGCTGCCGCAGGCAGGAATCGCCAACCGCGTAAGTCGTAACTATTTCAACACGTTGGCCTGCCAGTCCTGCTCGATCTGATCCAGCCAGTCGCCCTGGAGTTCGGGCAGCGATTTGGCGGCAAGCAGATCGGGCGCAAGTGTCGCTGCGCCGCGCGGGATGGCGTTGAGCGCGGCTTGGTCTTCGGCGCTTAACTTTGCGGGGTCGATCGCGGGCAGATCGCCCCAGGTTGTGGGCTTGGCCTTTTCGATCTGGGCGGCGGGCGATTCCAACAGGTTTGCCAAAATCATCGCGCCGGCCTTGTTCGCGGCATTGAACGGGATGGCCAGGTAGTGCGTGTTGGCGATCGTTCCTTGATCGAACAGAAACGTTTTGGTGGTCGTGGGGAACGTGCCTTTCTCGACCAGGCCGCTCGCGTGGGATGGATTGTAGCTCATGGTGAAATCGACCTCGCCGTTGGCAAACAGCTGATCTAACTGGTCGATGCTTTGCGGAAAGGTTTCGCCCTTGCGCCACAAATACGGCTTGAGTTCGTTGAAGTAGGCCCAAGCGGCCGGCGCTTTGGCATCGTACACGGCCTGGTCGAAGCCGCCAAGTAGCTCGGTGTAGCCGCCCGCCGCTTCATAGAAGCCGTGGCGCACAAACACGCTGCCGGTGAAATCGGGCGGCGCGGGGTAGGTCAGGCGGCCTGGGTGCGCCTTTGCCCATGCTAGCAACGTGGCAAATGATGTCGGTGGCTCTGGCACGCGGGCACTGTCATAGACCATCACGAACTGGGCGCGGCCCCATGGTGCTTCATAGCCATCGACCGGGTAGCCAAAATCATTGGCGACGCTCGGCTCGCTCCAGGGAATAATGCTCGCATTCGGCAGCTGCTGCGCCCACGGGCCATACAGCAGATCGCCCTGGCGCATGGTGCGAAAATTCTCGCCATTGATCCAGACTAGATCGACGCTGCCACCTGTAGTTTTGCCGGCGGTCTTATCGCCCAGCACCTTGTTCACTGCCTCGGCGGTGTCGCTGACGGGCGTCTGCTTGAGCGTAACATCGTACTCGCTTTTCAACTTCGGCGCGATGTACTCGTTGATATAACGGTTGATGTTGTCGTCGCCGCCCCACATGAACATGTTGATCGTGCTGCCCTTGGCCTGGGCTGTCACCTGTTCCCACAATTGGGTGGCTGGATCGCTGGTGGCTACAGCAGGCGCGCCACACGCGGCGACAAGCAGCACGACAAGCAGCACAAGCCACTTCCAGGTGCGCGACATACGAATGCCCTTTCAATCGGAGATTGCGAATACGCGAAGTGTACTACACTATGCGTAGGAATTGGCACAATGGGATGTGCGTAGCCCGCCCGGCGGCTGAAGTTGCGGGCTGAACAGCGTTGCAGCCCGCGCAGGCGGGCTTCGTAACCCCAGCCAGCGGCTTCCACCCGCGCGGCTACCTACGGCGATGTTCAAAACGGCGCAAAGGCATTCAAGAAACCGCCCACAACGGCCCACGTAATGGTTCTGACAAGCCAGCCGCCGCTGTGCCGTTCCAGAGCTTCTTTCGGATCGACGATCCCGTACCAGCGGCGCGACCCCGGCCGCATCAGCAGCCAGATTTCACTTGGCGAAACAACAAAGAACAGGATAATCGAAAGGACAAGCGTATACAGCAGGTCGGAACGGCCCTGCTGAAAAGCCTGAACGGTTGGCAGGAGAATCGGAATCCCGACTAACACGAGCAGACTGTGGAAGCCAATCTGGATGCGGCGCGCAACGCCGTTTCCGCGCCGCAGCGCTTCGCCCAACGCCAGCCCCACGGCGGCGAGCACGAGCGAGCCAAGCGCCACAGGAAGTGACAGCTCTGGCCCAATCGGGCGGCCAACTAAGCTGCCAAGCGCCCCAAGCGTCAGCGACACCGCAAAGCCCCAATCGAACGACACACCGGTGCTTCCACCACTCGGCTGATACTCAACCGCGTCTAGGCCACTGCCACTGGTAGTGCTCGCCATTGTTTTCCTCTTTCTTGCCCACATGTGTGAATATCACTCTGGGTTGCAGTGTAGCTTGCGAGCGTGTCTTGAGCATCTGCCGATAGTTCAATTGTGGGCCGCCAAAGGGATGATTGCTGTAGCAGCGCGGCCCGAACGGTGCCGCCGCCTGCCAAAAGGCCTACGACTTCCAGCCATGCACAACACGACCTTCGGCAACTATCGGCCCCCTGCCATTGCTGCTACAATTCAAGCAGCCGCTCATTCTAATGTCAAAGGCCATGGACTGCTGTTATGCACATTCCTGTACCGCTGCCCGCCGCGCCCGTATCGTGGCAGCGCTGGCTGGTGCCGCGCTCATCCGACTGGATGCCAGCCTTCTTGTATGTCGGCGTGCTGCTCGATTATGTTGTGCTGCACCACAGCACCTTGTACCGCTGGCAAACGCTGCTGGTCGTCGGCGCGCTTGCCGTGCTGGCAGGGCTTGAGCGCTGGGAACATTGGCGCTACGGCGAGCAAGCGCCCATGCGGCTGCGACAACTCATGTTCGCGATCAATCTGCTGCTGATCGAAGTGGTGGCACAGATTTCTTTTACCGGCATTGGCTCGTTTCTCTACCTCATTCTGCCGCTCAAGGCCTGGCTCGCGTTTGGGCGCGGCGCGGGCTACATGACGGCTGCTGGCGTCATGGCGCTGTATGTTGCGAAAACCGGCCTCGCCGCTACGCAGCTAGAGGTTCCGATCGAACAGCTGATTTCAGGCTGCATTATGTTTGGCACGGCCATCGCGTTTGTGCTGACAATTTCGCATCTGGCCACGCGCGACCGGCTCGACCGCGAGCGGGCCGAACAGCTGCTGGATCTGGTTGCGCGGTCGCATCGTGATCTGGAGCGTTCGCACGATGAACTGGCTGTGTATGCGGCACAGGTTGCTGATCTGGCGGCGGTGGCCGAGCGCAACCGCGTGGCCCGCGATATTCACGATAGCCTGGGCCACTACCTGACCGCGATCACGATCCAGCTCGAAAAGGCGCTGGCCTTTCACGAGAAGGACCGCCAGGAATCGCAACGCTCCGTCCAGACTTCGCGGCGGCTTGCCCAGGAAGCGCTGACCGACGTGCGACACTCGGTTGGCCTGCTGCGCTCGCAGCACGGCTCGTTCTCGCTCGCCAGCATGCTGCACGATCTAGCGGCATATGGCATCGATGGGCAGCCAAATGTTGCCGTGCATATCGCTGGCGAAGAAACGGCGTACACACTGGAACTACGGATGGTGTTGTACCGCGCCGCGCAGGAAGGGCTAACCAATATCCGGCGGCACGCTCAGGCGCAGCACGCCTGGGTAGATGTGCGTTTTGACGATACGTGTGCGACCCTGACTGTTTCTGACGATGGCGTGGGGTTCGATCCGGTGCGCTACGAGGCGGCAACACGCGACCAGACGGCGGGCTATGGCATTCAGGGGTTGCGCGAACGGGTGGCACTGATCGGTGGGAGTCTTGAAATCGTGCGGGCACACGACTGCGGCACGCTGCTGACGGTGGTGCTGCCGAGCGCGGCGGCAGGCCGGGCGCAACCAGCGGAGGCAGCGTGGGCGACCCGCTAACTATCGCGGACAGCGAACAGCGCCGCCCCATCCGGGTGCTTGTGGTCGACGACCAGCGCATTGTGTGCGAGGGAATTGCCTCGTTACTCAGTTTGCAGGATGGCATCGCCGTGGTTGGCATGGCCTTCGACGGGCAGCAGGCGATCGCCCGAGCGGCGGAATTGCAGCCGGACGTGGTGCTGATGGATGTGCGCATGCCGGTGCTCAATGGTATTGCCGCAACGCGCGTTATTCGCCGCGATATGCCGGAGTGCCAGGTGCTGGTGCTGACGACATTTGACGACGACGAATATATTGTTGAAGCACTCGATGCTGGCGTGGTCGGCTATCTGCTCAAAGATATTCCCGCCCACGATCTGGCCCAGGCTATTCAGGCCGCGCACAAGCGGTTGTATCTGTTCGACCGTGCGATCGGCGGCAAGGTTGTGGCCGCGCTGCGCGAATCCGCTAGCGCCCAGCGTAGCCTCCTGCCGCCGAGCGAAGCAGCACCTGCCGCAATCAAAACACCAGCGCTATCAAGCCGCGAAATCGATGTGTTGCGCCTGATCGCGCAGGGAGCCTCGAACCGTGAGATCGCCCAGGCGCTTGTGATAAGTGAAGGCACCGTCAAGGCGCATATCTCACATATTCTCAGCCGCCTCGGTTTACGCGATCGCACGCAGGCCGCCCTGCTTGCGCGTGAACGCGGCTGGGTGTGACCGCAGCATACTTAGCGCTCGTCCAACGAAACACGGCGACGGGCGCGCCGCAGCGACCAGCGGCCGCCAATGATTCCGCCAATAAAGATCAGGGCTATCAGCGAGATTCTCCATGTCGAGGTTTCGGCCAGCGCAAGATCGTGGCCGAGCGCGGTCCAGGCAAATGTGCCAGGCAGCATGCCAATCGCAGTGGCAAGCAAAAAGCGCCGGTAGCTCATGGTGCTGAGGCCGACCAGATAGCTAATCAGATCAAAAGAAACCAGCGGAATCAGCCGCGCCACGAGCACAACCCAGAAGCCTTCGCGCTGACCAAACTGATTGGCAGCATCCAGTTGGGCAGGCCCAAGCAGGCGCGTTACGGCGTTGCGGCCAAGCCAGCGGGCAATGCCAAAAGCAAGGCTTGCGCCCATCAGCCCGCCGACCCACGAGAGCAGGGTGCCCCACCAGATGCCAAAAACAATCCCATTGGCGGCGGCGATCAGCGAACCCGGCAAGGGCGCGACAACCGTTTGTGCCACCATCAGCAGCAGGCTTACCATAGGCGTCCAGATGCCAAAGCTGCGCAGATAATCGGCAACCTGGGTCATCGAATCAACACTGTAGAGCTGCCACAGCAGCAGCAGCCATTCGCGCCGCCACAGCAGCACCGCCCCAAGCACAGCCAACACAACCGTGATCCAAAACCGCCGCGTTCGCACGAGCTGCCACATCACTATCTCCACTGTGTCCGAGTATAACTGATTGCGCACACAGCTCTGGTGCAGTATACGCGCAAAGCCAGGGCAATGTAAGTTAGGCGAAATGTGATACAATCATTGGCAATCAATGATGACCAAAAAGAATATTGCGCAAGCCATCGAACACACCATTCTACCTAGGAGTTCGTCCATGCTCACATCCCGCTCGATGCCTGCGCGCCTGCCTCGCCTGTTGCTGGCAATGCTATTCACGGTCTCATTGTTCGCCAGCCTGCTGATCGCCCGCCCTGCCATGCCTGGGTTGATCGAAGATCACTATTCTAATATCTCGGCTCCGGATGTTCCTTCATTGGCATTTGCGCCTGCTCGTGAGACTAAATCAGGGGTGGCATATGAACTGCGCAGTGCCGACGGTGGCGTGTCGTTTGCGCCAGACGCAATTGAGTTCATCTCGCCCCAAGCGCGCACGCAGCTGCGTTTTGTCGGTGGGTCGGCGAGCGCAATCGAGCCGGAGCTGCGCCTGCCTGGCGTGATCAACGAATTGATTGGCGACAGCGCGCGGGCGTGGCGGGCGAATGTGCCGACCTACGGCAGCCTGGTGTATCGCCGCCTCTACCCCGGCATCGATCTGCGCTACGATGGCGCTGGCGGCCAGCTCAAAGCTACCTACACGCTTGCCGCTGGTGTGGCACCGGAACTGATTCGTTGGCAGTACGGCGGTGCGCAGCGCGTTTCAGTCGAGCAGAACGGCGACCTTAAAGTGACGCTTGGGCCAGATGTGCTGCTGACCGAGCGCACACCGCTGGCCTGGCAGGATATTGATGGACAGCGCGTGCCAGTCGCGGCGCGTTTTGTGGTGGCCGCCGACCAAAGCGTGGGCTTCGCGCTTGGCGCGTACAGCCCAGCGCACCCACTAATTATCGATCCGACGATCGAATGGAGCGCTGGCTTTGGTGGCGTTTCGCCCGCCGAGGGCGCAAGCATCGCCCGCGACAGCGCTGGCAACCTGTACATGGTTGGGCGAGCACAGCGCGATCTGCCGCTGGTCGCTCCGCTCCAGCCCGCATTCGCTGGTGTCTACGATGCCTTTGTGCTCAAGCTCGACCCCAGCGGTACCACGGTGCTCTACAGCACATACCTGGGTGGTAGGGAACGTGATGAAGCCCACTCGGTGGCGATTGGTGGCGATGACAGTATTTATGTTTTCGGTGAAACGATGTCAGGCGATTTCCCGCTTGTCAATCCATTACAGAACGCATCAGGATTAGATTATACCGCCTTTGTAGCCCGGCTGAATCCCGCCGGCAATGCCTTGATCTATAGCACATACCTTAATAATACGCTGGTGACTGGCCCGCGCAGCCTGGCGCTTGGCACAGATGGCAGCGCCTACATTGTTGGGCGGGCTACAGGCGCCTACAGTACAACACCCGGGGCGCTCAAGCCAAGCTGCGACAACTTCTCGGATGGCTTTGTTGCCCGAATCGCCGCCGATGGCGGCAGCTTCATCTACAGCACATGCCTTGGTGGCAGCGGGTTTGACATCGCGCGTTCCATAGCGCTCGATGCGGCGGGCAATGCCTATGTTGTCGGCAACACCTCCTCCGACGATTTTCCCACTCAGAACGCGCTCCAGGCCAGCCGTGGCAGCAGCAGCGCCTTTGCGGCAAAGCTCAACCCAGCTGGCAACGCCTTGGTGTATAGCACATTTCTGCCAGGCTATGCGAGGGCGGTAGCAGTCGATGCAGCGGGCAGCGCCTATGTGGCCAGCAGCATATTCGCGGGTGGCGCACCAGTTGTTGGCGGCTTCGACAGCAGCTACGGCGGTGGCATCTGCCCAGTTATGTTCGACGACCCCTGTGCAGATATCTACCTGACACGGCTCAACCCAAGTGGTGCCCAGCGCCTATACAGCACCTATATTGGCGGCGGCGGCGACGACATTGTTGGAGACATCGCTGTCGATGCCGCTGGCGCAGTCACAATCGTCGGCCAGTCCAGCTCGGCAGATTTTCCGCTCGTGCGCGCGATCGACAGCACCCTGGCGGGCAAGGATGGTGTGGTAGTGCGCCTAGACGCCAGCGGCCAGATCGACTATAGCACCTTTGTTGGCGGCGAAACTTCCATTGCCTATGGTTCGGCTGGCGACGACGCGGCGCTGAGTCTTGCGGTCACTACCGATGCCGCCTTTGTGCTGGCCCGTGTCCGCACCGACAACTTCCCACTCACGCGCGTTCTGCACGAAGGCGGCTTTCTCTATGGCGGCACAGCAGTCCTCAAGCTCGTGCCAGAAGACCGCCCGCTGGCCAACATCGCTGCCAGCACTGATGGCCCAACGCTTGTGGGCGAGCCAACGGCGTTCGCGGCTACAACTCCCACACTAACCCGCGCGAGCTACAGTTGGAACTTTGGCGATGGCACGACCGGCAGCGGGCGCACCGCCTCCCATACCTACGCGGCAGTTGGCAACTACACCGCCACGGTGACTGCCACAAACGAGGCCGGGACATACACGGCCAGCACGCAGGTGAATGTCGTCGTTCCTAAAACGGCCCAGACCAGTTTTCAAAGCAGCCTTGGCGGCGGCGTCCCGACAGTTGTGGTGAGCGGAAACTACGCCTATATCGGCGAGGGCGCAGCGTTCGTT
>JACMIM010000411.1 GCA_014381165.1 Roseiflexaceae bacterium | reverse complement strand
TCGCCAGGTTCAACGCTCGGAAGAAGGCCCAGGGTGACTAGCACTGTCTCGTACTAGTTCCCCGTTGACACCACCCAGCCCTACGATCTGACGATCGTAGGGCTGGGTGGTGTCAACGGGGAACTAGCACGAGACAGTGCTAGTCACCCTGGGCCTTCTTCCGAGCGTTGAACCTGGCGACGTTCGCACGGTTGCGCTCCGGGTGCTTCTTCGCATACGCCGTGTTTGCTCGGCGCATGGCAGTGCGCAGTGCGGTGCCCTCGCCAGCGTTGTTGCGGGCCTGAAGGTTGCGCGCTTTGGTATGCCGCCGACAGTACGGACTATACCGCTACCCGCCAGCGTAGCGCGCGGCCTTGACGCGGTAGAACGCATCAAGCGGTTGCCGCCCATCGTCGCCGTGCTCGACCGCACAATCGGGACAGGTGCGTGTGAGATTCTCCACTGCTGCTCCTTGAAGCGGGCCAGGAGCGGCGGCGTTGCCGCTCCTGACCCACAGGTCTAGTCCTGATCCTCGTGCCGCCGATTCCCCTTCTTTAGAGTATTGGTGCGATTATTCAGAAAATCCTGCCGTTCCTGTTCCTGCTTCTGCCGTTGCCGTTCGGCATAGGACGCCTCACACTGCGCCCGATCCCGGCGCGCATTCGTGACCAATTGTGCGCCGTTTGCGCTCGGCTTGCTGCTGTAGCGCGTCATGGCGCGGGCGTCGGTGATAGGCACTGCCGGAGCGCGCTCGGCCACCAGCATCGCCTCGACCGTCTGATTATACGCGGCGGTGATCGCACCACGCGCCTGCCGAAGCCGGTCAAGCGCCCGATACATCGCCGTGCGAACGTCGGCATACTCCGCACCGTCGGGGATGGACTTTGCCGCCAGCAGCAGATTGTCGTGCGCTGTACCAATGGCGTCCTTCGACCATTGCATGCCACGTTTCTCACGTCGGAGTGCGCTGCTTACCGTGATCGTTTCGAAGGCTCAACTGCGTAACTCCTAAATCTATCAAATCATAACAAATCAGGCCGTTGTTACGCTTTTGGTAATTCCCTTCGTGTAGATTAGGTTAGGAGTGGAGGTCAGCGTTTGTTCCTGGCAATCCTGGACTGCTGCGCTTATTTACTTGCTCGTCAACACAATGTGTAGAGGAATCCATGTACTACGACGTCATCACCCGCCGGTCTGCACCTCCACATGCTTCGCTCGCCCGTCTCCTACTGATCATTGTGTTGCTCACTAATGCACTGCCAGCGCCACGAGCCGGTGCCGCTGCCAGGCCAAATACACCGACCGCTCCCGCAATCAGTGACACCCACGTAACCGATCAGCCGCTGGCTGTTCGGTATGCGCTTTCGTCGGCAGCTGGTCAACGCGACCAGCAATACCATGTCCAGCACACCGGCGCTACTTATTCGGCGGTCAACCCACAACAAGGCACGCAAGCCGTGTTCGACCCACGGACGCTGCAAGTCAAAACTGGCAGCGACAACTGGGCGCTCGATTTGGCTGGTTGGGGACGTGCCGAACTCCAAACACCTCCGAACACCTACACCACAAGCCTAGTCGACAACCGCATGGAGTTCGATTACGGCGCACTCTCGGCCTGGTATGTCAATGGCCCTGGCGGCACGCAACAAGGCTGGACAGTTCAAGCGCGGCCCGCTGGTGCGCTCAGCACACCGCTGACAGTGGCCTTGGTGCAGCGCGGCAGCTTGCGCGGCACGCTCGACGCCGACCGTCGTGGCCTGACGCTGCACGACGCAGCGGGCGCAGATCGCCTGCGCTACGCTGGCCTCATGGCGCTCGATGCCAACAACCAGCAATTGCCGGTTTGGATGGAACTTGTCGGCGACACGGTGAATATCCGCGTCGATGATCGCAACGCCGTGTATCCAATTGTGATCGACCCGTTGATCGCCGGGCCGACCTATGATGGCCCTGGAGTGTCCTCCACGTTTGGTCGCCACGCTATTAGCGCCAACGGGCGAACATTGGTGATCTACCACCCATATACTGCTGGCAACTTTGCCCGCTTATTGGTCTACGACCTCAGCAATCCGTCGCAGGTTCAAGCTACGTTTGTCGACCCGCAGATCAGCCAACAGATTGCTTTTATACACTTCGCGGTCAGTGGCGATGGTAAGACGATTGCCGCCACCGATTATGCGGTAGATAATACGAGTGGCACAAAGATCGCACTCTTTAAGCTGAATAACGGTACCTGGGCGCGTAATTCAGCCACCTATGACTACACGATTGCCGCCGGTCAGAACGGTGGCAGCAGCATGGCTCTGAACCACGACGGATCGACCATTGCAATTGGCGACGTTTCGCAGGGAAAGATTTATGTCGTTAGATCCAGTGGCATTGCGGCAATTAGCAAAGGAGCGCAGGAGTACGGCAGCTTTGCCAGCTCAGTAGCGATCAGTGCCGACGGCAACACAATTATCACAGCTAGTGGTGACAGTGCAACTGGCGGCGAGGGAATCAAAATCTTCAAGGCACCGACCTGGCAGCAGAGCGGTGTGATTGTGTCCCACCCATACTGGCTTGGGAATGTTGCCATGAGTGCCGATGGTCGCACAATTGCTGCCCGCGCCGCGAGTGGTCGTCGGGTGTTCGTATACAGTGCAGCGAGCGATGGCAGCTTTGCCAGCACTCCTGCGACCTTGACTGGCAACAACTTCACGCTCGACGACTGTTTCGCCTGCTATGAAATGGCGCTGTCACCAAACGGCAATACGATCGCCGTTGGGCAACCTGCCGTTAGTGGTGGATTTTCTAGCACTCCCAGTGCTGGCGCAGTGTACCTATTCTACAAGCCAAGTGGCGGATGGCAGAACGCCACAGAAAGTGAACTGGCCCCGCTCAACCCAGTCGATAATGATCGAACCGGTCGGCACATCTCGTTCAGCGCGACCAGCCTGATCGTCAGTATGCCTGGCTACGGCGATAACGGCAGGCTGCATGTGCTAAATGTGCCGCCACGGCCAGTTCCCGCGATCAACGCCATCAGTCCAAATCAGAAGTTCATCAACAGCGCCAGCTTCACGCTCACCGTCAGTGGCTCGAACTTCGTTGCCGACTCGGTGGTGCGCTGGAACGACATAGCGATGGCGACGAACTTCGTCAACGATACCACGCTCCAGGTACAGGTTCCCGCCAGCTACCTGACCATACCAACCGTTGTACCAATCACCGTCGTCACCGACGCACCAGGCGGCGGCACGACCAGCGGCGTGAACTTCTCCATCAGCACGCCCACACCAGTGCTTACCGATGTCGAGCCGTATTATGGGCCACCAGCAGGCGGTACCACGATTACGTTAACTGGCTTCAACCTCCAAACTGCCACCAGCGTCACATTTGGTGGCCAACCAGCGATTATTGGCACACGAACCGCGACCACACTCATGGTTACCACGCCGGTTGGTGCTTCCGGCGATGTGGATATTGCAATAACGACCCCGGACGGTGCCACCACCATGCCTGCTGGTTTCACCTATGCTTCCACGCCGCCGCCGGTCAATTACCGCGATGTCGGTGCGATGCGAATTTGGGCCAACAGCTTCACAACGCAGGGTAATCAAACCGTTGCCACAGGGCGGGTAAGCCTGGGCAGTGCCAGCCAGAACGCCAAGTACTACCAGGTTGGCAACAGTGCCAGTTGGAGTGCAATTGGAGCAATCAGCATCAGTGGCGCAGTCAGTTTCTTCGACGGCACGGCGTTCGCCAACGGCGAAGCCATGATCGACCCAACCAGCGGTGTGGCAAGCTGGCAACCTGGGGCACAAATACTGATCGAACGCTATGGCACGACGAGCTTAGTAGCAGCCGGGCCAAGCATTGCGCTAAACGTGCTTCAGCCAACAGTAACAGTGAACACGGCACTGCTCATGGCGCTGCCCGAAAACCCGGTTGCTTCGGCCCGCGTGCGCTACACACTAGCACGCGACGGCACAACCGCTACGGCTGGCCCAGGTACGATTGCACTCAAACTCGCAGGTGGCACGCTCAGTGCGGCTGTTCAGGTCACACCGACCGGCTTGAATGCGACCAACGCGCAACTTGTGATGCCTAATATGAACACGTTGAGCTTGCCGGGTATCACAATCACCGACAACGCTGGTATCCAAAACCTGCGCGTCGGCGGCGGCGGTACGTTCGGCATTCCCGATGTTGCGCTGACCAGCAATGTATTGAGCCTGACCGGGTTGAGCGCTAATGTTGCACTTGTTAGTGGCAAGTACGAGCTTGCGCTCAATGGCAACATGGCAATCACGAACTTCCCCGAAGGCGCGAACCCAACACTGTCTTTAAGTGGTGCGAAGCTTGCACAAGGCGTATTGACGGGCAATGTCGCTGATGCAGCATTAACCGCCGCCGGTAATCCGCTGACACTCCGCTCACTCACAATCCAGCGCTACAACCAGAAATACCAGCTACAGGCTGGCTCGGCTGATCTCGGCCTGCCAACAGCCTGGGGCACAGCGGGCAACCGGCCAAGCGCCACGCTGTCCAAGGCCACACTAACAGCCAGCGCACCGTACCTGTCGTTCCAGAACCCCGGCTTCTCGGTTGGCGAAACCTTGTACCAGCAAGGTATATCATCTGCAACAAATCAAATCTACTTCTCGAGCATTGGCGGTTCGTTGAGCTACAACGCTGCAACGAATGCCTTTGTGACACCACTGAGTGGCAGTATCGGCGTCAAGTTCGGGCAAAGTAGCGATGGCGGCGGCATTGGCAACGTGCAGTTCTCGTATGCGAATGGCAATGTTAGCGCTTCCTCCTCGGGTAGCTTGTCGATGCAGATTGCAGGCAGCCCGTTTGCCACCACCGGCATCACATACAATGGCACCAGCCTGACTACACCAGGTATATCGCTGCAATTACCAGCCAAATGGGGCCAAGAATGGGTGCAGATCGGCAGCATGGAGATTGGCAATACCAGCGTAACCATTGCTGGCAGTGCGCTGGAAAGCGTGCGCTTCGACATTCCCAAGGTCAAGCTTGGGCCGCTGGAATTATCAGGGTTGCGTGGGCGTTTGGCTCACGTTGGCGCCCCCAACTCGCAGATTATCATCGAAAGCTTGATTACCTTCACCAAGGGCAAACCGTCGAAAGACTCGCGCAACACCGGCGGTAACGCAAATACAGCCAGTGTGGCTGGTACTCTTGTGCTACGCAACGGCCATGTGAGCGGAAGAATCGACCAGTTCGCGTTCGAGATGAATGGGTTTGGCTTCTCGGCGCGTGGCATGAGCTTCAATGACGACATGATGCATGCTGATAGTGTCACGCTCAAGCTGCGGATCAAGTCGGGCGACGCCGAAGGAACGCTATCGGGTATCACCATTGGCGGCCCCGACGAATTCTCGGTTGGCGGTGGCCGCTTCCGCATCCGCGACATCGACATTGGCAAAGTTAGTATCAAGGAAATCATTGCCGAATTCCAGCGCACACCGGATGGCAGCTTCTTTGTCGAGGCTTCCGGCAAGGTCAAGTTTCCAAAGTTCACAATCGAAGCGTCGATCAAGATTAGTTATGATGCGCCCTCCGACTCGGTCACGCTTAATCGAGTCTTCTTGTCCTTTAAGGGCAAAATCCCCACAACAGCGATTGCGCTTGGCACCACCGGCTTCTATCTTACCACTGTGTCAGGCGAGTTCTCGCTGGACGAAGGCACCTTGACGATCACGCTGGGAGTTGGCGGCCAGCATAAATTGGAAGTCAAGGAAAAATCGCTGCTGGATATTCAGGGCACGGTGACGCTGCAAATCAAGCCCGAATTCGAGATGCGCTCGACCGCTATTGCTAAGGTACTCGGCTACCAAGTTGGCCGGGTCGACCTGCGAATCAATAGCCGCGCCTTTCTGCTGAAGGGGAAGATAGACGCTGGCATCATTCACGCCAGTCTGGAGATCACCTTTGGCCTCGATGCTGAGAACGAATTTACCTTCTATGGAAGGGTTGCTGCCGATGTCGTAGTGCCGAAAGGGTATTTATTCAACGAGTGCTTTCTCACAGAATGTATCTCAGTTCCCTGGTCTGACTGGAATGCTGCTCAGGTAGACCTTGAAGGCGGCAAGTTCCGGCGCGGCGACCAGAAGGTCTGGGGCGCACGCGGCATGGCCGAAGTACTTGGGTACGACCTGCATGTGATGGCTATTTTGTCGCCCGACACCGAGATTATCATCGGCAAGCGCATGTACGAGTACAAGCCAGTGCGTCCACAGTTCTCGCTGTTACAGCGTCAGGCAGTTCTGGCAAAGTTTGGCCCAAATGCTAATCTTGCCGCTAGCGGCGATTTGTACCAAATCACGGTTGGCGCACCAACCGGGCGACTGACGATTATCGAAGTGCTTGCAGACGCGAATCTCGCCGCGCCAACCGAACTCGAAGTCGTTGGACCAAGTGGTGCAGTCTTTACAAAGACGCTGATCGCCACCGCGCCCGACAACTCAGCACGTATTTACACCGTCGAACTAACTAACCCATTGAGCGCGATTGGCGGTTGGACGTTTACCACCCAAACCGACAATAGTATCCAAACGTCTGGCTCGATCCCGCCGCCGTCGTTCGAGACCGCTACGCTTTGTCCTAATGAAGCGGACTGTGTGGCACGGGGTGTAGCGACTACGCTCGACGTTGGCCGACCAATCGAACTGGCCTGGAGTACCACGAGCACCTACACCGATGGCCTGACCGTGGAAGCCTATGCCACCAACAGCGAGGGCCAACGATTCAACATTAGCAAGCAAACCAACCAGACCGAACGCACGCTGAGTGGCGCGGCAACCTGGACACCAATGCTTGCCAGTGGCACCTACACCGTGACACTAACGGTCGAAGATGTGACTTCGGGGCCACAGAAGACCGCTCTCGCCGTGGTAACGTTCAACGACACTACGCCGCCAGCCGCGCCAGCCAACCTCGAAGGTCAAGCCACCCCCGATCTTGCGGCACTGCTAACGTGGAATAGCACCGTCGTCGAACCCGATGTGGCTGGCTACGAAGTGACGATTGACGGCGGCGCACCGTCGGTTGAAGACCAGCGTGTCGCCGAGTACCGTGCGTCGGGCCTTACACCGGGCAGCACGTACACCTTTGCAGTACGGGCTTATGACCTGAGCGGCAACATCGGCCCGGAATCCACCGTGACGGTAACGCTTCCAACGATTGGCCTGACAGCGGCGTGGCCACCACGCGGCGCACAGCGTGCTAGTGTACCGGAGGTTGGTGCGACCTTTACCCGTGCGGTCAATCAGCCGACGTTACGTGTTGTCACTGCTACCGACCAGCCTGTGCCTGGCGAAACCCAACTACTCGCCAGTGCGACAAGCCCAACCGAGACGGTGACGCTAGGGGCCGAGTTCGTGCCAACAACCAAGTTTTCACCTGGCACATACACGGCAACCATTAGTGCATTCGACATCGTTGGACAACAAACCGTTGCCGCCTCGTGGTCATTCGAGGTGCTTGGTACGAGCAGCACTACAAGCGCACGAGCAACCGTCAGAATGGCGACGACCTGGCCGGCAATCCAAGGCCGTGCGGCCAATGTTGGCGAGGTAGGGGCAGTCTTCACCGGCCCAATCACCGAGCCATCGCTTGCACTCACACGCGCCGACGGGCAAGTGGTAACTGGAGGCATCACACTGGTCACCACACCCCAAAGCAGTAATCTGGACGAAATCATTGGCGTGAAGTTGGTATTGCCTGCCAAGCTTACACCAGGAATCTACACCGCTACGGTAACAGGTTGGGATCCCGCAGTCCAACAGCCGGTGGCGGCAACTTGGTCGTTTGAGGTTGTCACCGCTGGACAGCCAGCACAACTGTTGTTGCATTATCTGCCATTTACTGCTCGCTAACGGTGTTTCAACGAAGCGCGGGCATTCAAGACTCGCGCTTCGTACTGTACTGGCGTTATAGAACGTTCCTGAAAGCGCCACCAAGGAGACTCTCTCATGCTCGCCTCGCTTGCTGCACGACTTGCATACTATAAAGTCCATATGTACCTTGTTTTGGTGTTACTTTGTGGGACACTCTCTACTGGCCTTGCCGCTCCGGTATTGGCGGCAGACCCCGCCGCTCAACCGAGTGGCTGGGTGACGAATGGCGCGGTGCGTGCCATGGTTCAATCTGACACTACCGTGTACATTGGTGGTGATTTTACCTATGTTGGGCCACCCACCGGCAGTTTCAGTACGTTGAATCAAACCACTGGCGCACCGAACTTGACGCTACCAGCAGCAAATGGCGCTGTGTATGCGTCCGTTGCCGATGGCACTGGTGGCTGGTATATCGGCGGCTCGTTTACCACAATTGGTGGCCTTGCGCGCAATCGTTTAGCACATATTTTGGCCGATCAAACGGTTGATCTGGCCTGGAACCCTGGCGCAAACGATACGGTATATGCGTTGATAGGTAACGGCACGAATATGTATGTCGGTGGTACTTTCACGGTGGTTGGCGGTGAGGAGCGAAGCGGGTTAGCTGCGCTGAACGTTGCTAGTGGCAGTGCGACATTGTGGAATCCAAGCCCCGACAGCACGGTATACGCACTTGTGGTGAGTGGTAGCACGCTCTATGCTGGCGGCGATTTTTCCACCATTGGTGGACAAACACGTAATCGCTTGGCTGCACTCGACACCACAAGCGGGAATGCAACCGCGTGGGATCCGAACGCCAACAACACCGTGTATACCCTCGCAGTGAGCGGTAGCACGGTATATGCAGGTGGTAACTTTACCAGAATTGGTGCCGACACGCGGCTACGCCTTGCCGCCATCGACGCATCTGACACGGCGACGAACTGGAATCCGGTCGCGTCCAACTCGGTTCGGGCGCTGACCATCGTCGCGGGAACAGCCTACATTGGCGGCGATTTTTCCACGATTGCGGGAGTAACGCGCAATCGGCTTGCGGCGATCAGTATATCAACCAGTGTTCTCGCAGGATGGAATCCGAACGCTGACAGCACCGTTCGCTCATTAGTCATAAGTGGCAGCACAGCCTATGTTGGCGGCGATTTCACCACGGTTGGTGGGCAGCCCCGTAACCGTTTGGCGGCACTCGACAACATCACTGGCCTGGCAACGGCGTGGAACCCCAGCGCAGGTGGCGCAGTGTATACGCTTGCGGTAAGCGGCAGCAGTGTTGTTGTTGGCGGTAATTTTGTAAGCGTTGGCGGGCAAGTACGTAACCGACTCGCTGCGCTCGACGCTACCAGCGGTGTATTTACCGCTTGGAACCCCAACGCCGACGGGGGTGTGTACACGCTGGCGATGCGCGGCAGCGCGGTGTACGCAGGTGGCGAGTTCGCTACAATTGACGGCGAGGCACGCAACAACCTTGCCGCGCTCGACGCCATCAGCGGCGCACCAACAGTGTGGGATCCGAATGCTGATGGCGGTGTGTATGCGCTGGCCACGAACGACACCGCTGTGTATGTAGGCGGCAGCTTCAGCAGCATTGGTGGACAAACACGCAATAACCTCGCCGCAATCGACAATAATGCTGCGGCTACTGAATGGGAAGCGAACGCTGATGCAGCAGTACGAGCGATTGCCATAACAGGCAGCGTCGTGTATGTTGGTGGCGATTTTACACTCGTTGGTGAACAAACGCGCAATCGGCTGGCGGCGCTCGACATCTCAAGTGCCATGCTCGCTGATTGGAACCCGAATGCCGACAACACCGTGCAAGCGATTGTCACTCGCGGCACTACTATTTATGCTGGTGGCGATTTTGTCAGCATCGACGGGCAAGTACGCAACCGATTAGCTGCGCTGAACGCCACCAGCGGTGCGCCACTCGTGTGGAACCCGAACGCCGATGACACCGTGCGAGCGCTAGCTTTACGTGGCGACACATTGTACGCTGGCGGCGACTTTGCCACGATTGGTGGACAAGCACGTAACTACCTGGCAGCGCTAGATACAATAGATGGTGCTGCTACCACATGGGCAACTAGCTTGGATGGCAGTGTTGCTGCGGTTGCAGTGAATGAAACACTGTTAGCTGCTGGGGGCACATTTGTACGGGTTGCCGGATCACTGCACCCGTTTGCGGCAATCCTCGGGTTTCCGCAGCCTACCGTTGCACCAACCGCCACTACGAATGCTGCAACGAATGTGAATGTCGCTGCGGTCACACTAAACGGCACGGTGAACGCCGAGGACAGCCGTACTACAGTCACATTTCAGATCACCTCCACGAGCGGCGACTACAGTGGTGCCACCATCCTATCTGGCACCCCCACAATCGTTGATGGCACAACCACGACTACTGTCAGCGCGAATTTTGTTACTGGTTTGCCCAACACGGTGTATTTCTACCGAGTTGTGGCAACTAATCGGGCTGGAACGACCACAGGAACCGAACAGCAAGTTACAACTGCGGCACACGCACCAACGGCTGCCACGACTTCGGCGAGCTTGCGAGGAATGACGGCGACACTCAGCGGCATCGTCAACGCCCAGAACAGTGCAACATCGGTTAGTTTTGAAGTGACCAGCATCGACAGCGATTTCAGCAGCGCAACAATCGTTGTTGCTAGCCCTAGCTCTCTGATTACAATGATCGACACCGCCGTGACGGCAGATGTTACAAACTTGATGCCCAACACGATCTATTTCTACCGTGTTGTGGCGACCAATCAGGCGGGTATGACCAATGGTGCTGCTGGGCAGTTTTCAACTGTGCCTGGTGTGCCAATAGCAACAACAAGTACCGCAAGCCAGGTTGCAACCAGTGCAGCAACATTGAATGGCCTAGTAAACGCACAGAACAGCACCACAACCGTGCGCTTCCAAGTTACACAGACCGAAGGTGATTATGCTGATGCAATCGAGGTTGTGGCTAACCCAGCCGTAGTCAGTGATAACCAAACGACAGCTGTAAGCGCGAAGCTCGCTTCGCTGATACCGAACACGATCTATTACTATCGTGTTGTCGCAACAAACCAGGCTGGCGTGGCCCCTGGTGTTGAATACGCCTTCATGACGGTAGCCCCGCCGCCAACCGTGACAACCAATGCTGCCAGTGACATCGATGCCAGCACAGCAACACTACGTGGCACGGCGAACGCGCAAAACAGCGCAACCAGGGTGTATTTCCTGTACACACGAACACCAGGCAATTACGACAGCGCGGTTGAGATTGCAGCCAGTTCAAGTAATCTGACGGGCACAAGCGATACGGCTGTGAGCGCAAGTATCACGAACTTGCTACCGAATACAGACTACTATTACCAAATCGTAGCGACAAGCCCAGCCGGGACTACTTATGGGAGCGAGCAACGGTTGACAACTGCCCCTGTTTCGCCGGTTGCAACTACACTCGCCGCCAGCGATGTGACAACCACCAGCGTCACCTTCAATGGAATGGTTAACGCACAAAACAGCATTGCTACAGCGTATTTCCAATACTCTGCTGTTTCCGGCGATTATAGCAGCGCAATCGAGATTGCCGCAAATCCAATTGTTATTGGTGGGAGGCTTGACACAACAGTACAGGCAAGCTTAATCAACTTGGAACCAAATACGACATATTATATCCGCTTGGTTGCAAGCAACACGGCAGGTCGGGTTACAGGCGTCGAGCGTCGCTTCACCACGGCTATGGTTGTTCCAACTATCAGCGTACCAGCGACGCTGCAAACAATTAGATCAGGCCAGTTGGTTGTGCTACATGTGGACATTAGTGGCTCAGGCCCAATGATCTACCAGTGGTACGAGGGCCCAAGCGGCGATACCAGCATGCTGCTACGTGGCGCGACCGACAGCTTGTTCACGACGCCAGCATTGATGCACACCACAAGCTATTGGGTGCGTGCGACCAACGCAGGCGGGACGACTGATAGCCTGACGATTCGGATACAAGTGATGTATCCGACGTTTCTTCCGTTGCTGTCAAGATAAGCGGCATCAGCACGGGCAAGTGCTTGTGATGTTATGGTCATTCGATAAGTCGAAGTGGTATGCCCTAAGCTAAGAGCGTGATCAGAAACTAGTTTCTCGGATAGCGCCGATTGAGGAGCATTGTTATTGAACCAGGGTAGATAAACGACTCACTCATGCCAGGATATCCCAGAAACGCTCCGGCTCGCCAGCGGCCTCAGCAATAATCTGCGCAAGCACGGCGGCCAGCTCTGCCTCCGCGATCTCAACGTACCGATCGGGAAGTTCGGTCTGGGTCAGGCGTACGCTGTTCGGCTGCCACGCAATCGTTATCATCGTTGATGTCCTTTCGCTCGCTGCTGGCGGCGTTTCGTGCTGCGCTTGGAGCAGCGCTGTGCGCAGCGCCAGCCCCTGATCCATCAGGTCGCTGGCCCGCTGCTGCACGGGGCCAGGTCGCGTGATCGGTCACGTTCCATCCGAGGCCTCCCGCAGCGCCACTACTGGCCGTTGTTGGCCAGCGCCGTCGCACGCCCCTGCCGCTCTGCCCCAATCCAATAACGGATGTCCTCGATTGTCGTTGCGAGCCAGCCGAGCGTGTCGTTATCCAGTCCCGTGCAGAACGCGGGTTGGATCAGGGTGAGACCCCGCCGGACCTGGTCGAGTGCGGATCGCGGTGCCGCTGGCCGGTCGATAGGCACAGCCGACGCCTGAGCGGGTTCGTATCCTGCTGCCACGTCCAGAGCGTGTGTTCGGTCTGCACGGTGGGCGGTAGGCGAGAATTCCGTACTCCCGCTTGGCAAGCTGACGCTGCTGCTGGAGGCGGCTGGGCTGCGCGTGCTGGTCTCCCTGACAGGCATGATTGCCTGCGAGAAAGGGCCGCTGAATGTTGCACGGGGGCTGGAGCGCATCCAGAGCGTGCTTGCGCAGGACCGCATGGTCGCCACCTACAAGTTGGCGCTTATCCGCGCGCTCTGCCAGATCGCCCGCACGCAGAGCGCGCTGGTGGTATGGGAGCGCGGAACCGTGCGCGTGCCCCTGTGGAGCATTGCCGTGCAGTGGCTGGCCCTGTACTGGCCGCTCCTGACCAGCGAGACGTTCATCGCCCAGATGCGCGGTCTCGCCGCGCAGTCGGCCACGCCGCTGGCGTTTCGTCGCACCATAGCCGCGCTCGCCCAACAGTACACTGCAGCGGGGTTGTTCGAGGTACTGGGGCAGATCGACGTGGAGCCTGTGCGCTTTCGGAGCAAGCTCAAGGTGATTGCGGACGCCATTTGCAAAGGCCCGGTCGAATACGCCGGCACTACCGTGCAGGTGTTTGAGTACAATCGTCCTGAGGGACGACTATCTGACCCCATCACATCGTTCGGCTGGGTGGTCGTGCCCGAGCCCGTATGGCTCGACATCGCCCGGTTCGAATCGTGGATTGAAGATGCGCTTATTGTCCGCTGGGCACGGCTGACCGCCGAGATGAATTCCACCGAACCACTCGGCGCGGGGCGCTATCTCCCGCTGCTGCTCCAGCAGCCGCAGGCCAGACGGGATACAGAGGAGGCGCGGAGGCTGGTGGGCGTCCTGCCCACCCCCGTATGTGTCTGGACGGGGCGGCTGATCACGACCGCCTTTGAGGTCGACCACATGGTACCCTTACGCGGTCTGGGGAAACAACGACTTGTGGAACCTGCTGCCCGCGTTGCCCGCCGTCAACAACGCCAAGCGCGACGCGCTGCCGACCCGCGCGCTCCTGCTCGACCGGGCGGACGCAATCGCAGCGTACTGGCGGCACTATCAGGCTAAGACGCCCCAGCTGTTTGCCACCCAGATCGGGCGGGCGCTGGGATGTGACGCCGGACAGGCGGGGTGGGAGGCCCAGGCGCTCGTGGGTTTGCAGACCGTGATCGAGCGGCCTCGCGACCACGCGCGGGCTTGCGCCCCAACGCGGTGTTGGGCCGCACGGAATTGGTCGCGACGAAAGGAAAGAGCGTCAAACGACCCGGGAACAGACGTACGAGCAGAACACATAAAAAACAAGCTCCGCCGCGGTCCCCTGTATTGCCAAGCGGCCCTGCTTCCTTGGGTATGTTGACTTGGTGCCTGAGTCACGCATCAGCCACCTTCGTCACTTTTGCCTCAAAGCGATCGGGGTATGCCGACTGATACCCCCAGACATCCAATTCAGGCAACGCCACGCCTCGACTGCTGAGGAACGTCGTAATGTCGGTTCGGTGCGCAACACCATGATAGCACAGCGACATGAAAATCAGCCGCGCTTGGTAGTCGAAAGTCCATCCGTTCCCCTCCTCATGCACGTTCTGCGTCGGCGGGATGCGCTGTATCGTGTGCACAAACGCCTCGGCGACGTGAGTGGCAAAGGTTGCCATCTGTGCCAAACTGGGATGCTCTTCCCACATGCGTACGGGTTGTGGGCCGGTTCCGTGAATCCGCTTCAGAAAGTCAGCTTCTGCTTGCAAGAGGTGGCTGAAGGTTTCACGAATCGACCCATACGCACCCGGAATGCTGGTTGTGAGCAGGTCATCGCCAAGATTCATACAGATAGTCAGGAGCTGTAGGTTGGCCCATTGATTGTAGAGAACGAATTCGACCAGTGTTGGTTCGGGTTGAGTTTCCATACGCAGCTGCTCCTTTCGTTCGGCCTGAATACGCACATGTCGATCTGAGCGTTCACGGTAGCACGCATCATCGCATATCATGCGTGAGCATCGCAAATGACGCCGAACGACCACGTTCACCCGCGGCCCGGCGCGCACACGACCGCGAGATCAGCACCACGTTGGTGTGCCCCGACTTCACAAAAACGCGGCGGCAGGGCCGTCAGGTGCATCGACTCATCCGACACGCCGGATATCAGTACGGCAAGGAACTATCACCGGGAGCGGCTCGCCGGTGACAGTTCCTCAGCAACGCGGTGTTGGGGCCGCACCGACGGGAATGCCAGGAACGAGCGCCAGATGGACACGAAACGTGCGCTCCTGATGCGGCGCGGTGAACAGAGCGTAGGTGGCGGATGGGGAAGCGGCGATTGAGCGCTTGCACATCGCACCAGCGCGACGATCCGCTACTGCCACCCGCACCAAACCTGTTCCCGCGCCACATGCGCCCCAACGACTAGCGTTCAGCCGCAGCCCTTGAGACGATGAACCTGATAAACCGGGGAAAACTTGTAGCTGCCACCAAACGGTAAAATCGCCCCGACAGGGCGGTCGGTTGCAACGCGGTGTTGGACAGCATCGGGCTGGCACAAACGCTGGTATTGTCAACTTCAGGAACTGCTGCCACTCGTGGTACCATCGGCAGCATGAACACACCCTCCCTCACTCCCACCTATGCTGGCTATCGCTTCCCCGCGGAGATAATCAGTCACGCGGTTTGGTTGTACTTCCGTTTCTCACTGAGCTATCGTGATGTGGAAGAACTTTTGGCTGAGCGCGGGGTTGTTGTGACGTACGAGACGATACGCCAGTGGTGTCAGAAATGTGGGCCGTGCGATGCCAATCAGTTGCGCCGTCGTCGCGCACGGACCGGGGACACATGGCATCGTGATGCGGTGTTTCTTCGCATCAACGGCAAGCACCACGAGCTGTGGCGTGCCGTTGATCACGCTGGCAACCTGCTCGCTAGCTTGGTGCAAAGCCGGCGCACTACACGAGCTGCCCTCACGTTCTTTCGGCAGCTACTGAACGGTTGT
>JACMIM010000410.1 GCA_014381165.1 Roseiflexaceae bacterium | reverse complement strand
CAGGCCGCGCCCGCGTGCTGGCGGCGGCGCACAACAATACGCCACGCCCGCCGAATTCATTCGGCGGCAAATAAAGTCAAGATGTAGTAAAATACAGCGTCCAGTACACACACAGCGAGGCGCGGATGGAGCAGGATATCGCGCGGGCGGCTGCGCTCCTGCAAGCGGCGCGGCGGATTGTAGCGCTGACCGGCGCGGGCATCAGTGTGCCATCGGGCATCCCCGATTTTCGCAGCAGCAGTGGGCTGTGGGTCGGCCAGGATCCGCTGGCGGTGGCGTCGGCCCAGGCCTTCGCCGCCGATCCACAGCGCTTCTTTCGCTGGATCAGGCCGCTGATCGACCAGGTGCTGGCGGCGCAGCCAAACCCGGCGCACCGCACGCTGGCCGCGCTTGAGCAGCGCGGGCAACTGCGTGCGGTGATCACGCAGAATATCGACAGCCTGCACCAACAGGCTGGCTCGCGCGAGGTATTCGAGCTGCACGGCCATCTGCGCAGTGCGAGTTGCGCCACCTGCGGCCAACAGGTCGCGGCGGCAGCGCTGATCCCGCGCGTGCGGCGTGGCGAGCTGCCGCGCTGTCAATGCGGCGGCGTCTACAAGCCCGATATCGTACTGTTTGGCGATGCGCTGCCGCTCGGCCTGTACTGGCTGGCCGTCGAGCAGCTGCGGCAGTGCGATCTGCTGATCGTCGCCGGCACATCGCTGGAGGTCGCGCCTGTCAGCGAGCTGCCGCAGCTGGCACTAGCAAGCGGCGCGCGGCTGCTGGTTATCAACAAATCGACAACACATATCGACGCGCGGGCCGACGTAGTGCTGCGCGGCGATGTGGCGGATCTACTACCGAGAATTGTAGATTACAGATTGTAGCTTGCAGGGTAGTCTCGACCTAGTCTGCAATTGGAGAAGACATGACGAGCGAAATACACACGGATCTGGAGTCCCTGCGGGCGCGCTTTGATAGCGTCCGCGGGCGGCTTTGACTTAGCAGCCAAGCAGCTCGAAATCGACGGGCTTGAAGAGCGCGCCGCAGCCCCGGAGCTATGGGGCAACCCACAGGAGGCCCAGCAGACCATGCGCCGCCTGAGCCAGCTCAAGGGCGAGGTCGAGCGCTGGATCACCATGGATGCGCAGCTGGCCGGGCTGGCCGAGCTGCTTGAGCTGGCCGAGGCTGAAGGCGACGAATCGATTATCGCCGAGATTGCGGGCGAGGCGAGTGTAGCCGCTACAGCGATCGACGCGCTGGAGATCGCGGTGCTGCTGAGCGCGCCCTACGACGACCACGACGCCTTTTTCTCGATCAAGGCCGGCATGGGCGGCACCGACGCGCAGGACTGGGCCGAGATGATGCTGCGCATGTATGTGCGCTGGGCCGAACGTAATAATTTGACAGTGAATGTGGTCGAGCGCAGCGAGGGCGATGAAGCCGGCATCAAAAGCGTAACGCTGGAAGTGCGCGGCGACTACGCCTATGGCAACGCCAAGGCCGAGGCCGGCGTTCACCGGCTGATTCGGCTTTCGCCATTCAACTCCGGCAACACCCGGCAAACATCGTTTGCCCTCGTCGAGGTGCTGCCCGATGTGGATGACGCGCCAGAGGTCACGATCAAGCCAGATGACATCCGTATCGATGTGTACCGCGCTGGCGGCCACGGCGGGCAGGGCGTCAACACCACCGATTCAGCCGTGCGGATCACCTACAGGCCCGGCACGGCCGACCAGATCGTGGTGACATGCCAGAACGAGCGCTCGCAGATTCAGAATAAAGAAACGGCCATGAAGGTGCTGCGCGGGCGGCTGCTCGAGCGCGAACTCCAGCGCCAGCGCGAGGAGCGCGCCCGGCTCAAGGGCGAACACCGTTCAGCCGAGTTCGGTAGCCAAATGCGTACCTACTACCTGCATCCCTACACGCTGGTCAAGGACCACCGCACCGACCACGAGACCAGTGATGTCTACGGCGTTCTCGATGGAAACCTGAACGGCTTCATCGAATCGTATCTCAAACTAAGCGCTGGCGGGTAAGGAAAAAGACCAATTGTTTCGTTTTTTGGTGCTT
>JACMIM010000409.1 GCA_014381165.1 Roseiflexaceae bacterium | reverse complement strand
TAAAGTATGTGAGTTATTTCACGCAGTCAAGGAGAGTAAGTGATGTATGGTGTTCTTGTAACGCTCCACAGTGTCACACGCTGGTTCGTGATTATCGCGGCGGTCTACGCGCTGTATGTGGCCTTCAGCGGCTGGTTTGGCAGGCGGGCCTATGGCACGGCAGCGCGGCGGGCTGGCGCAATCTTTGGCGGCATCACCGGCATCCAGTTCATTCTCGGCCTGCTAGTCTACTTCTGGCCAACTGGCCTGGTCATGGGCGTGCTTGGCAACGCAGGCATGGCTGGGGCTATGCGCAACCCCGACCTACGTTTCTATGTGGTCGAGCATATCGTCGCCATGGTCGTAGCGGTGTCGCTCGTCCACATTGGCAGCGCCGTAGCCAAACGCCGCCCGACCGACACGGGCCGGTTTCGCGCTGCCGCAGTCTTTTGGAGCATCGGCACGCTGCTGATTCTGGCCAGCATTCCCTGGAGCCGCGCGCTACCGATGGTCAGCTAGCCAAGCGTGAGCATGCCCTGGCGCACAGCGATGCCGACCGCCTCGGTACGGTTAGCGGCACCCAGTTTAGCCAGGATGTTCTGCACATGCACCTTGGCAGTACGCGGCGCGATCACCAATCGCTCGGCGATCTCGCCATTGCTCAACCCCGCGCCAAGCAGCCGCAGCACCTCGAGTTCGCGCGGGGTCAGCGCTTCAGGCCCGCCACCGCCAACTCCCGCCACCAGCCGCGCCGCCACTGCTGGCGAAAGCTGGGTTTGCCCTGCGTGGACGGCGCGCACTGCCGCGATCAATTCGTCGGCGGAGGCGTCCTTGAGCAGGTAGCCCTGTGCGCCGGCCCGCAGCGCCGTGAAGATGAACTCATCGGTTGCGTAGGTGGTCAGCACCAGCACGCGCGCCAGCGGCCAAGCCGCCTTGATTTGGCGGGTCGCCTCGGCACCGTCGAGCTGCGGCATCTGCAAGTCCATCAGCACCAGATCGGGCTGTAGCGCCGCATACAGCGCAACGGCCTCCACGCCATTGGCCGCCTCGCCCACAATCTCCAGCGCTGGCTCGTCCTCGAACAGCGCCGTCAAGCCCTCGCGGACAATCCGCTGGTCTTCGGCGATCAGAATGCGAATCGGCATGGCGGGGTTCTCCTCAGCGGTGGGTTGAAACCCGCCGTTGCTATCCACAACACGCTGAAGCGCGTTCAAGCATATCTTAACGCGCCTCAGCGTGTTGTGGCGTATACGTTCTGTCGGCAGCCGCGCGGCTGAAGCCGCTGGCTGGGGGTACGAAGCCCGCCTGCGCGGGCTGAATATTCGTTGCAGCCCGCGTAGGCGGGCTTGGTCATGCTAGCCCGCGGCTTCAGCCGCCGGGCGGGTGTGGTGGCAACGCGAGAACGTGGTACGATACGCCCATGCTTTCGCTCTGCAAAGGAGAAACTCATGCGCTTGGTAACGTATCGTGATGGCAATCGGACGCATGTGGGCGCGCTGCGCGAGGATGGCGTGGTTGCGCTCGACGCGGTCGCACCGGATATGCTCACGCTGATCGACGGCGGCGCGGCGGCGCTGGCGCAGGCCCGCACGCTGGCCGCAGAAGGCCAGGCCATTCCACTGGCGGATGTAACCCTGCTCGCACCGATTCCGCGCCCGCGCCAGAACGTGATCTGCCTGGGCATGAATTATGTCGAGCACGCCTATGAGTCGGAGCGCGCCCGTGGCCGCGAGCCGCGCCTGCCGCAGCACCCGGTCTTCTTCACCAAAGCCGTTACCACGATCGCCAACCCCGAGGAAGATGTGCCGCTCGACCCGGCTGTGACCGCGCAGCTCGACTA
Source organism: Roseiflexaceae bacterium (assembly GCA_014381165.1). GTDB lineage: Bacteria > Chloroflexota > Chloroflexia > Chloroflexales > Roseiflexaceae > JACMIM01. The sequence goes on along the minus strand of JACMIM010000409.1, from coordinate 2,835 downwards.
CGAGGTGGAACTGGCTTTTATCATTGGCACTGGCGGCAAGAATATCGCCAAAGAGACTGCGATGGATCACATTTTCGGCTACACGATCGTCAATGACCTTTCGGCGCGCGACTTGCAGAATCAGCACCTCCAGTTCTTCAAGGGCAAGAGCCTTGACAAGAGCTGCCCGATCGGCCCCTACATTTTGACTGCCGACGAAGTTCCTGATGTCGCCAAGCTCGGCCTGCGGCTGCGCGTGAATGGCGAAACTCGTCAGGAATCGTTCGCCGGCGATCTGATTTTCGACATCCCGACGATCATTGCCACCTTTTCGCATGGCACCACGATCGAGGCTGGCACGATCTTCTCGACCGGCACACCAAGCGGTGTCGGCATGGGCCGCACCCCGCCTGAGTACCTCAACCCCGGCGATCTGGTCGAGGCCGAGATCGACAAGCTTGGCGTGCTGCGCAACCGGATTGTCGCCGCGTAGTTCACAATACCCGCATTGCATTGTCATGCGCTTCCATCCCGTGGTAAAATAGGGTCGAACGGCGTGCGAAATGCACGCCAATCGTTTAGGCTGTGCTGTTAGCACTCATAGGCGTAAAGTGCTAAGTAAGCCTTCACGCTCACACAAACAAGCCTACACATACCACGGAGCGCTGACGATGTCTGCCGACTTAAGCGAACGACGGCGGCTGATCCTAAAATTGGTCGTGCTGGAGTACATCGAGACATCTATGCCGGTGGCTTCGGATTTGCTGGTGCGCAAATATAGCTTAAAGGCGTCCTCGGCCACGGTACGCAACGAGCTGGCGGCGCTGGAGGAGCTTGGCTACCTCACGCATTTTCACACCTCGGCGGGGCGCGTGCCAACTGATACTGGCTACCGCTTCTTTGTCGAGAATCTGATGGACTGGATGCCGCTTTCGGCCAACGAGCAGCGCACCATCCGCCATCAGTTCTACCAGGTGCGCACCGAACTCGACCAGTGGATTCAGCTGGCCGGCGCAGTGCTGGCCCGCACAGCCCAAAACGCCTCGGTGGTCACGCCGCCGCGCGCTTATCAGGCGCGCTTCAAGCATATCGAGCTGATCGCCATCCACGATACCACCGTGCTGATGGTGCTGGTGCTGCACGATGGCACGATTCGCCAGCAGACGCTGACCCTCGAATCGTCTTATCCGCAGGACGAATTGAGCCGCCTGGCCTCGCGGATCAACGACCGCGTTCACGATGAACCGATCAGCCGGATCGAGGAGATCAACGCGCAGGCCCCCCAGCCAACCGGCACCGGCGAACTGGAGCGCAGCGTGGTCGAGCTGGTGGTCAAGGCCATGCGCCAGCTCGAGGAACAGTTCAATAGCGACATCCATAGCGATGGGTTGATGGAGATTCTCAGCCAGCCCGAGTTCAGCCAGGTCGAGCGCGTCCGCCGCATGGTCGAGATCCTTCAGGGCGGCAAGGGCTTGCACCCATTGATCGCGCAGGCGTTGGCCTCGAACACGGGCGTGCAGGTCGTGATTGGCGGCGAACACGGGCGCGACGAAATGCGCGAGTACAGCGTTGTGCTTTCGCGCTATGGCGTCGATGGCAATGTGGCTGGCGTGCTTGGCATCATCGGGCCGACCCGTATGGCCTACCCGCGCACAATTTCCGCCGTCCGCTATATTTCGGTGGTGATGAGCGACCTGCTGACGGATTTGTACGGCGAGAAGACCTAACGCTCAGTACGTGTTGCGTGATCGCTCGTGCAGCGGCGCGCCATGCAAGGAGATACTCCCAATGACTGACAACCAGAATAATATCGATATCACCGGCGGCGAGGGTGTGGCGAGCGACCCGCATGAGATGACCAGCAACGATGTAGCCGCGCATGTGGCCCATCTCGAGCAGGAGCTGGCCACCTACAAAGACCAATTGCTGCGCACCGCCGCCGATTTCAAGAACTACAAGCGGCGCACCGAACAGGATCGCGGCGATCTCATCCGCAATTCGAACGCGGCGCTGCTGCTCAAGCTGCTGCCCATCCTCGACGACATGGATCGGGCGGGGGGCAACCTGACGCCCGAGGTGGCCAATTCGGCCTGGTACGGCGGCTACAAGCTGATTCCGCAGAAGCTGCGCGTGCTGCTCGAAAGCGAGGGCATCACGCCGATCGAGGTCGAGGGCCAGGAGTTCGACCCGACCAAGCACGAGGCCGTGATCTACGACGACGAGGGCCAGGGCGATCGCACAGTGGTGGTGGCCGAACTGCAAAAGGGCTACACGATCCGCGATCGCGTGCTGCGGCCCGCAATGGTAAAAGTTGGCAAAGCGTAACAATGGCATCCCTGTAGAGGCACGGCGTGCCGTGCCCCTACAGGGATGTTTCGGAGAATATGATGCCTCGTATTATTGGGATCGACCTTGGCACGACCAATTCGGTCGTGGCGGTGATGGAGGGCGGCGAGCCGGTGGTGATCACCAACGCCGAGGGCAACCGCCTGACGCCCTCGGTGGTGGCGATCAGCAAAAGCGGCGAGCGGCTGGTCGGCCAGGTGGCCAAGCGCCAGGCGGTGACGAATCCTGAAAATACGGTTTTTTCGGTGAAGCGCTTTATGGGCCGCAAGCTGAACGACGCGCATGTTCAGCGCGACCGCGAGCTGGTGCCGTACCGCATGACCGAGGCACCGAATGGCGATGCGCGCGTTCTGATGGGTGGCCGCGACTACGCGCCGCAGGAAGTCTCGGCCATGGTGCTGCAAAAGATCAAGGCCGATGCCGAGGCGTATTTGGGCGAGCCGGTGGTGCAGGTGGTGATCACCGTGCCGGCCTACTTCAACGACAGCCAGCGCCAGGCCACCAAGGATG
>JACMIM010000408.1 GCA_014381165.1 Roseiflexaceae bacterium | reverse complement strand
TCGCCAGCGCATCGAGCACCTGGCCAAGCGGCATATCAAGAAGTTGATCGGACATATACGTAGATTGCTCCTGTTATCTGCTGTTTACCGCGCGGCGTCGAACAGTGCGCTCACCTCGACCGCTATATCTGCTAGCAGCGCCGACGTAGCGACAGTACCACGCCCATAGCGCCCATGCTCGGCATACGCGGCTCCCTCAAGCCGCAGCACAGTCACCGTCTCGAATTGTGGCTCGACAATCCAGTATTCGGGGATGCCGGCCTGGGCATATTCCTCACGCTTGATCACCAGATCGCGCTTGGGGTCATCATCGCTGACGACTTCCACCACAAGATCCGCGCCATCAAAATACGCCTCGCCTTGGCGATGTCGATGCTCGGCGAGCATTACTACAAGGTCTGGCTCGCGAATTTTGCCCTGCCACAGCCGAACACGAAGTGCAGCGATGAACACTGAGGCGAAACCCGGTGCTTCGATGCTTGCGTAAAACAGCCGATAGAGATACATCAAAATCAGCTGGTGTGTGCGCGTCGGCATAGGAAGTACCTCGATCTTGCCGTGCGAAAACTCAACCAGCCGGTTGGTAGCGTTTGTGATCGCAACGTACTCGTCCTCGCTCCAGTGGCCCTGGTATGGAAACAGATGCGCGATCTCCCAAGCTGGCTCGTGTTCGGTCACTGATTCAGCAATATCAGCCACGTAGATGCTCCTTGTGAGAATGACCAGCAATTCTCAATGATTCGCGGCGCGGGCGGTACGCACGGCCTGCACAACCTCGGCGCGGGCGACGCTGCGCTGCTCGCCGCTGCGCATGTCGCGCACAACTACCTCGCCACGAGCCAGTTCGTCGGGGCCGATCACCACGGCCAGTGCGATGCCGCGCTTATCGGCGTGCTTGAACTGGCGACCCAACTTCTCGGCGGGGTCGAGCGCGATCTCGGCGTTCAGACCGGCGGCACGCAGGTCGCGGGCCACCGCCAGCGCTGCTCCAGCCAGATCTGGCCCAAATATGGTCACAAACACATCGGCCAGGGTGATTTGCGGGGCCAGGCCAAGCTCCTCGATCACATCGTGCAGGCGTTCCAGCCCAAAGGCTAGCCCGACAGTCGGCAGCGCCCGGCCTGAGAATTGGCCGATCAGCTCGTCGTAGCGCCCACCGCCAAGCAGCGAACCCATGGGCGGGTTCTCGACCACGCTTTCGAACACCACGCCAGTGTAGTAGGACAGCCCGCGCGCCAGCCCTGGCGTGATCGCAAAGCGCTGCTCGGGCACGCCCATCGCATCGAGGCCACTGATGATCGCGCGCAGGTTGTCGAGCGCGGCGAGTGCGCGTTGATCATTGGCTAGTCGCTCGGACAGCTCCTCAAGCACATCGCCGTTCGCGCCCTTCAGTTGCACAAGCTCCAGGATGCGCGCCGCCGCATCTTCGGCCACGCCGCTTTGCAGCAACTCCTGGCGCACGCCGTCGGCACCGATCTTGTCGAGCTTGTCGATCGCGCGGTAGACCCCGCCGGCAGCTTCTTCACCCAGGCCAGACACGCGGGCAATCCCGCCCAGAATTTGGCGGTGGTTGAGCTGGGTCGTGAAGTTGGTGAAGCCAAGCGCTGTCAGGCATTCATCGATAATCGCCACGACCTCGGCGTCGGCAAGTGGCGAGGCCGAACCCACCAGATCGAGATCGACCTGCCAGAATTCGCGGTAACGCCCGCGCGCCGGTCGCTCGCCACGGTACGATTGGCCGACAGCATAGCGGCGGAAGGGCAGCGTAATTTCATTAGGATACTGGGCGACCACGCGCGCCAGCGGCACCGTTTGATCGTAGCGCAGGGCCAGCCGACGCCCACCGTGATCGTCGAAGCGGTAGATCAGCTTTTCTTCGTCGCCAATCTTACCCTCCAGCGTTTCGGCGTACTCGAGAATGGGCGTCTGCATTGGCTCAAAGCCGTGGCGCTCGAACACGCCAGCGAGCGTGTCGACGATATACTGGCGCAGGATCATCGCCTTTGGCAGGTGATCGCGCATGCCCTTGATGTTCTGCGGCTTGTTGCTCATTGTCGGCTTTCTGGTCTGTCCGGTCTTTGCTTCTGCACGCATGATACCATATCGACGTTGTATAATAGGTGCTAACCATCTGCTATCAGGCGAACAAAGGGTGAAGCCATGGACACAATGCTTCGACCAGACGTAATAACCGAGGTGCCCCTTCGCAATCAGCTGCCGCCGCTGTTGAATGGCGACCGGCTAACGCGCCGCGAGTTCGAGCGCCGCTACAGCCAGACGCCTACACACTTCAAGGCCGAACTGATCGAAGGGAGAGCTTACGTGGTATCACCAGTACGACTTGACGTACACGGCGAGCAACACGCATATGTCATGACGTGGCTCGGTGTGTATTCGACTTACACTCCAGGGCTGCGCATCGGCGATAACGCGACCGTGCGGCTCGACGCCGACAATGAACCGCAGCCTGATGCGTTGCTGTTACTGCCAAATGGGAGCGCTCGCATCGGCCCCGATGGCTATGTCGAAGGCCCACCCGAGCTTGTGATCGAGATCGCCGCCAGCAGCGCAGCCTATGACCTGTATGAGAAGCGTGATGTCTACCGACGCAATCGGGTGCGCGAGTACGCGGTCTGGCAGATCTACGAGCAGAAGCTGGACTGGTGGGCGTTGCAGGACGAGGTCTACCAGCCGTTGCCGATCGAGGACGGCGTGATCAAAAGCCGCGTGTTTCCCGGCCTCTGGCTGCATGCGCCGGCCTTGCTTAGGGGCGAGATGCCGACGGTACTGGCCACACTCCAGCAGGGCCTGGCCGACGAGGAACACGCCGCATTCAAGACACAGCTGTTGCGCTAGCCGCCGGTTCAGCCGCTGAACTAGGTTGGACTGAGGCCTGGCCTACGGCCACCAGGCTACGCGCCCAGGCCAGCCGCAACAGCTTCAGCCACAGCCAGGCAAACACCAACAGTTGATTGAACAGC
>JACMIM010000407.1 GCA_014381165.1 Roseiflexaceae bacterium | reverse complement strand
TACCCCCCACCCGTATCAACTACAGCCCAAATAATCAACAAAGTAAAGTAGACATTATGGTACATGTAACGCGACGATTTGAGTTTTCGGCGGCACACCGCTATTGGCGCGAGGACTGGAGCGAGGCCGAGAACGAGCGGGTATTTGGCAAATGCACCAGCCGCTATGGCCACGGCCACAACTATACACTTGAAGTAACGGTCGAAGGCAAGACTGACCCGGTGACTGGCATGGTCATGAATGTGACCGACCTCAAGCGGATTGTCGGCGTGGTGCTGGAGCAGTTCGACCACAAACATCTCAACGAGGATACGCCCTATTTCAAACAGCTCATCCCGACGACGGAAAACATCGTGCGGGTGCTCTGGCAACTGCTCGCTCCCCAGATGCCAACTGAGGCTGCGCTGGCCAAGCTGCGGCTGTACGAAATGGCACATCTGTGGGCCGATTACGCCGGCGAGGATGAGACGGCGTTTGCTCGCTCATACAGCTTCTCGGCGGCGCACCGGCTGCACGCAGTGCAGCTTTCCGAGCAGGAGAACCAGGCGATCTTCGGCAAGTGCAACAACCCAAACGGCCACGGCCACAATTATGTGCTGGAAGTCAGCGTGCGCGGCTCGGTCGACGCCAAAACTGGTATGGTGATCGACCTGACCAGCATGGATCGCACGGTTCACAGGGTAATCGACCAGCTCGACCACCATCACATCGATCAGGAGGTGGCCGCGTTCGCCGAACAGCCCTCCACTGCCGAGAATATTGTCGTCTACTTATGGCGCGAACTCGCACCAGGTTTCGCGGGGCGTCTGGCGCATCTCAAGCTGTGGGAAACCAAGAAGAATGTATTCGAGTACCGGGGCTAGGGGCTAGTGGGAAACTTTAGATTCTAGCGCATCGTCTCATATGGAGTAGTGTGATGCAGAAGATCGGTAATAATGGACACAGCGCAATGTACGAAGAATTAGATTACGACGAATTGATCGTGCCTGGCCAGGGCAAGCTGGAAGGCATGACATTCGCAGCCGACACGCGCATCGAACACGCGGTGGGCGAAATTCTGGGTGCAATCGGCGAAGACCCGCAGCGCGAGGGCCTGCTCAAAACGCCGACGCGCGTGGCCAAGATGTATGCCGAACTGACCGCCGGCTACCGAGTCGACCCGCAAGCATTGATCAACGACGCGGTGTTTTCAGTCGACTACGACGAGATGGTGATGGTCAAGGACATCGACTTTTCAAGCCTGTGCGAGCACCACATGCTGCCATTCATGGGCCGCGTGCATGTGGCGTATATCCCGAATGGCAGCGTGATTGGGCTGTCGAAAATCCCGCGCGTGGTCGAGATGTATGCGCGCCGCCTCCAGGTGCAGGAGCGCATGACGGTGCAGATCGCCGATTTCCTGAACGAGGCGTTGCACCCGGCGGGCGTGGCAGTGGTGGCCGAGGGTGTGCATATGTGCTCGGTGATGCGCGGCGTCAAGAAGGCCAACGCCAGCATGATCACCTCGGCAATGCGCGGCGTGTTCCGCACCGATTCCAAGACCCGCGCCGAGTTCATGGGCCATGTCGACCGCCCGCGCGGGCGCGATTAGATTTTGACAAGGTGACAAGGTGACGGAGAAGGGGTGGACAGAGCGTACATTGTCCACCCCTTTCTGTTTGTCCTGCTATAATGGAGAAGCTTTAATCCTGTTCTTAGCAGAATTAACACGCAACGAGGCACAGTATGACGACTGTACAAGCTATTCTTGCAGCAGCCGAACGGCTTTCACCATTCGAGCAACTTGAGATCATCCAGACGCTTTCGCGCACACTTCAGCACCACTACCGCAGTATCGAAGCACCCAAGCAAGCGACACCGCGTGTCCTCGGTCTTCACGCAGGCAATATATCCATGAGTCGCGATTTTGGAGATGAACTGCCAGAGTCATTCTGGCTGGGCGAGACACATGAATCTGCTGCTTGACACCCATACGTTCCTCTGGCTTGTCGGTGCGCCCGAACTGCTTTCGCCAACCGCAAGCGCGGCTATCCAAGATCAGAGCAATACGCTCTATCTTAGTTACGCTAGCATTTGGGAGATGCAAATCAAAGTTCAGCTTCAAAAACTCGCGTTGCCCAACACGTTTGAGCGCATTGTTGAGGAACAACAGCGTGTTAATAATATTCAGCTCCTACCGATTACGCCCGACCATATTTATAAACTTGACAGCCTGCCCTCACACCATAAAGACCCATTCGACCGACTTATAGCATCCCTGCCGGAGTCGTAAAAAGGGAAGTAGTTTTTTCGGGGGCTGCGCCCCCAAACCCCCGCGTTGCGCTCACGCGCATGTTTACAACTCAAATAGGGATGCTATATTATTGCTCAGTCTTTTACAGACGAGTTGATGGTTGTTAGCAACGACAGTAAGTTTCCACGCTATTCTGTCAATATGTTCTGGTGATTCCATCGCCGAAGGTTAAAATCCTTGTCGAAGCTAGAGAAAACTATGCAACAGGTTATCGTGATCACTGGTGCCTCGCGTGGGATCGGGCGGGCCACTGTGCTGGCGCTGGCCAAGCCGGGCAGCACCCTGGTGCTAGCCGCGCGCGACGAAGACGCCCTGCGCACACTGGGCGACGAGGTCACAGCGCTGGGCGCGCAGGCCGTGCCGATACTCTGCGACATTACCAGCGAAACGCAGGTGCAGCAGACCATGGCCGAGGCGGCGGCGATCACGGGGCGGATCGATGTGCTGATCAACAGCGCCGGCGGCGCGGTGATCGCGCCATTCGAGCAGCTTGCGCTGGAGCAGTGGGAGCATGCGTTGCGCACGCTGCTGACCGGCACG
>JACMIM010000406.1 GCA_014381165.1 Roseiflexaceae bacterium | reverse complement strand
GGATGGGCAGCAGGGTCGCCCGGCGCACCGCCACCACTGCCGCAGCTGCGCGTGTGTGATCAGGCGGCAGCGTCAGTTCCACGCCCGCCAGACCTTCGACCCCATCCAACGCGGCGGCGATCTGGCCATATTCGCCTACGCTTTCGCCGCCAATACTCAAGATGACCGGTGTGCTCCAGCTGGCCCAGCGCGGCGCGTGGCGGTTTAGCACCGCCTCGATACCTGGGTTGGGCCACGGCCCGACGCACAGCACGCCAGCTGCTGTTTCGATCAGGCGTGGCGCGGGCACTGCACGGCGGGGCCGAAGTGTCGTGGTGCGTGTCACAATCGCACCGATGTGGCCTAGCTCGACTGAGCGTGCATACTCGACGCCATAGCCAAAGCAGCCAGCGGCGGTCATCACCGGCGTGTGAAGCGTGAGCGCATCCGGATTGGCGGGGGCCAGCTCGACCATTCAATTACACCCGCTCCGCCTTCCAGCGGCCCTGCTCGAAACGCCACCAGGCCAGCGCGGCCTGCACGCCGAAGTCAGTCGCCATGGCGATCCAGATGCCGTTCAGCCCGAAACCGAGCGTGAGCAGCAGCATGACCAGCGGCAGGCGAATACCCCAGGTGCTGACCAGTTTGGTGAACAGCGGCCAGCGTGTATCGCCCGCGCCGCGCAGCGCGCCCGACATGATAAAGTTGATTGCCAGCAGCGGCTGGAACAGGCCGGCGATCCGCATCGGCCCGACGCCCGCAGCGAGCACCGCCGGGTCGCTGGAAAACAAGCCCAACAGCTGGCGTGGAAACAGCAGCATGATCAGGCCGAGCGCCGACATCATAATCAGGCCCTGGCGTTGGGCCTCGTAAGCGTCGGCCTGAGCGTCCTCGGGTTTTGACGCACCAAGGTTCTGTCCAACCAGCGTCGAGGCGGCGATCGCATAGCCCATGCCTGGTAGAAACGAGAGCGACTCGATATTCAGCACCACGTTGTGCGCCGCGTAGGAGGCTGTGCCAAGGCCGGTCACAAAGCGCACGAAAACCAGCAGCGCGCCTTGAAACACCAGTTGCTCGCCGCCACTCGGCATGCCGATGCGCGCGATGCGCTTGAGCATGTCCCACTGGGGGCGCAGATCGAGATCGAGCTTCAGGCCGCTGCGGCCACGCCACAGCAGCAGTGCCACCAAAAAGACACCGCCACCGCCGCGCCCGATCGCCGCGCCCAGCGCTGCGCCTTCGACACCGAGTGCGGGCAGGCCGCCAGTGCCATTGATCAGCAGCAGGCATACGACAATATTGACTGCATTGACGCCCAGCATGACCAGCAGGGGCATGCGCGTATCGCCGACGCCGCGCAACGCAGCCGTGCCAAGAAACAGCAGCGCCGTGGGCACAAACGAGATTGCCACGGTGCGCAGGTAGTTCACGCCAAGCGGCGCGATGGTGGCATCTGCGCCCAGCAACTGCATGGCAGCTGGAGCCAGCGCATACATCAGCAGGCTTGACGCCAGGCCAAGCAGTAGCCCGAGCAGCAGCGATTGCTTGAGGGCCTGATTAGCCGTGAGCATATCCTGCGCGCCGCGTGCCCGCGCGATAATCGCCGTCGCGCCGACGCCAACGGCGGCAAAAAACATCGTGACCAGCCAGACCATCTGGTTGGCCAGGCCGACACCATTCAGCGCCTGAGTACCGCTGTAGCCAAGTGTCGCCGCCGCCGCCAGCGTGAGATTGCCGATCAGAAACGTATCGACTAGACCAACCGTTGTGTTGAGTACCTGCTCGCCGACCGCAGGCAGCGCGAGCTTGAACACACGCCGCTGACGGCTCGGCCTTGTTGCGAGCCGCCTTGCCTGATTTGTTGAAACCGCCATTCCGCGAAGTCCTACCTACTATGTGTGGTTGCAGTATACCAGCCACCACGGCCACCGGATGAATCCGGTGTCTGACACGCCGAAACGCGCTGAAGCGCGTTGCACGGCACGAACGCGCTTCAGCGTGTTTCGCATACCAGCAACTGGTTTCAACCCGCCTGCTGGTATGCGCTACAATGCGCCAGCAATGATACGTAACCATGAAGCAATCTACTTGCCACCACCCCAATATCCAGACGAGCGCGCACTGCCTACGCTTGCGTGGCTGATTGTTGGCACGCTTGGTCAGGCGTTGGCAGGCCTGGTTGTGGCGGGGGTGCTAGCCGGGCGACTTGGCGCTGCCATCTCGCCAGCGCTACTTGGGCTAGGCGCGCTGCTTGGTGCGTCTAGCCTGCTGCCGCTTGCGCGACGGCGATTTCAGCTCGATCTGCCGCAGCTGCTGCTGGTCGCCCTAGTCGGCGCGAGCGTCGCTGGAGTCGGGCTGGGGCTAGCCTGGCCGGCGCTGCTACCGCTTGGCCGCTCGGTCGACGCGGTGCATCACCTTCAGCTTGTCGATTGGCTGGCAACCGAGCAGCGCCTGCCGCCGCTCGACGCCCGCACGCGCGGGCTGATGGGCGAGATGATCGCGTATCCACCCGGCTTTCATCTGGTGGTGGTCGAGGCCGCCGCTGCCGCGCAGATCGCGCCAATTCAAGCTATCTACCCAGTAGCAGCGCTGCTGGGCGGCTTGGCAGCTGCACTGGTGGCCATGATCGCGCTGGCGGGCGGGTCGGAGCGTGGGCTGGCCCGCGTGCTGGCAATGGCAGCGGTGCCGCTCCTCCTGCTGGCCCATCGGGCGCATACGGTCGAAGCGTTTATCGACCACAGCTACTACGCCATGGTGCTGGGGCTGGTATTCGTGCTGCTAGCCTGTGGCAAGGTTATCTGCGAGCCGCACCGATCGCCCGCTGGCGCACTACAGCTGGGCCTGGTGCTGGCCGGGCTGCTGGTCACCTACCCACTGTGGCTGCCGGTTCCGTGCATGCTGCTGGCGCTGTGGGCCGCGCCAGTCTGGCGGAAACGGCTGCACCTGGTTGCGCTGGCGCTGCTGCCGCCACTGGCGCTAGCCGCGATCGATCTGCCCGCACGGCTTGCCACTGGCCAGATGGTGCTGGAACACCAGGGCGTGGTGACTGCGCCATCGCTTGAAAGCCTTGCTCCGCTACTGCTAGCCATTCCAGCGGCGCTGCTACTGCTGTGGTCGGGCTACCACACGAAGCACATGCGGCTGGCGACAGATTCCCTCGCCCCAGCCCTCTTCCGCTGGGAGAGGGCTGGGGTGAGGGTGCCGAACCCGTCGCCTACCCAGCTACTTGTGATTGCGCTTGTGATTGCGCTTGCCTACGGCGGCGCGCTGGCGCTGGCGGCACGCATTGAGTTAGCCGCGCCCTATCACAGCTTGAAACTACTATTCGTCGCGCTGCCGCTGGCAGTGGCGGTGGTGGCGGCGGGGCTACTTCGGCTGGGCCGCCTGCGCTCGCCGTTGCTGCGCCGCACAGCCCTGGCGGCGTGTGTGCTGCTGCTGGCGCTGTCAAGCGCTCGACAGCTGCCAGCGATTCGTGGCGAGCAGCTGATTTCTACCGATCTCGTGCGCGCCGCTGCCTGGCTGCGCGCCAATGATCCGGCTGGAGCCGAGCAGGCCGTGCTGACTGGCGCACCGGCGGGCCAACTCGGCTACTGGCTCCAGGTTGGACTGCTGGGCCAGTGGCGCGACGAAGCTCAGGCGGCGGTACGCAGCTTCAGCGCGCCCGCGCCGACACCGGAAAGTTGGGCGATCGACGCCGACATGCCGCCGGTTGCCATCGCCGCCGTTCTTGACGAGACGCCGCCCGGCAGCGAGATCGCGGCGCGATTTGGCCAGGTTGCGGTGCTGCGCCGCACCCAGCTCGATCAGCAGGCGATCAATCCGCTAATCCTGCGCTACGACACCTTTTGGGACGAAGGCCGAATCAAGACCGCGCTTGAACTCATCCGCCCGCTAGCCGGCCCGCTACCACAGATCGAGCTGCGGCTGGAACAGGCTGGCCAGTTGGTCAACAGCTTTGTGCTCCAGCCCAACAGTCAACGCACCAAGCGGCAGTACCTCGGCGCTGACCTGGTTCCTGAAACGCTGGGCGGCGTGGGCTATATCAATGCCGAAGCCTACCCAACCTTTGCAGCGCCGAACCTGCCGCCAACTGGCGAACTTGAGCTGCATCTGCGCCTGAACGTGAGCGGCGTCATCGTCGATACCCGCCCGCTGGCCAGCTTTACGCGCGGGGCGTCTGGCCAAATCAGCGGCCTGAAGACTCGTAGTGGCGAGCTGAACTACCTGCGGCGCAGCTACGACGAAACAGCCCTACTCCCGTTTGAGGCGCGCTTTGGCAACTACGCTGCGCTGACTGGCTGGCGCGAGCTGCCACAGGATACTCCCGGCGAGCTAGCCGTGCTGCTGCGCTGGCAGGCACTCGCGCCGCCGCCACTACTTGGCAGCGAGCTTCAGCTGCGCGACCAATCCGGCGCGCTGGTGGCGCAAAGCCGCGCGCTGCCACAGGGCGG
>JACMIM010000405.1 GCA_014381165.1 Roseiflexaceae bacterium | reverse complement strand
GGCGGGCGCGCTGGTTGCCTTCGAGATACACCGCCTGGTAGACCCACAGATTGTGCCCGCGCGACCAGGCGAACCAGCGTGCAGCGAGATCGAGCTCTGTGAGTGGCAGCGGGTACACCTGCTGATACGCTTCGAGAAATGCCACGCTTTCGGCAAGTGCCAAATCCCATACGAATACCAGCGTGCGCAGCAGTTCCCAACCACGCGGCGCAAACAAAGCTTGCTCCCAATCGATCACCGCGCTTACTTCGCCTTGGTCGAAGAAAATGTTTCGCTCGTGGTAATCGCCATGCAGCATCTGATGGGGCAGCGTATCAATCGACTGATCAGGCGGTGGCGTGCGCTCGATGTACGCGCGCATGCCCTGCATAATTTCGATCGTGTTGGCCTCGTCATCGCCACCGGTCGCGTGGATGTTGATTGCTTGCTGAATGCAATCCATCATTGCAGTGGTCGCAGCGTTGGAAACCTGAAGTTTAAGCTGCCGCGCCCGATCGTGGGGGAAATCGCGCAAGGCCTGGTGAATCTTGCCAACACAGCGGCCCATCGCGGCGGCGTCAGCAGCGCCAAGCATGCCACGCACGCGCTGTTCGCCAGAGGCGAATGGAAACAGCGCATAGAACAAGCCATCGCACACGGCTAGCGTCTCGCCTGACGGCAGCGCGACCGGCATGAGTGTGGGAACGCCGCGCTGATGTGCAAATGCGATCAGATCGTGTTCGTGTTCGATTGGGCTGCGTTCAGTGTAGCGGTAGCCGCGCAGCACATATCGCCCGCTCGCCGCATCGATTACGAAACTGCGGTTGAGTGCGCCCACAGGAATCGGCGTGATCGCGTGGATATCGCCAAGCTGCCACGCAGCAGCGGCGCGCAAATCAGTTGGCGAGAGCGCCACCACAGCTACACCTTTTCTACGACGATAAAGTAGCTGCCCGAACGCAGCCGACCAAACAGCCACAGGTCGAGTTCCATCAGCAGTGTAACTGCGAAGAGTGCATAATAGACTGGCCCGCGCCGCTTGAGGTAGCCGCGCATGGTCTGGCGAGCGCGAATTTCGCGGGCGGTGCCATTTGAGGGCTGAGGGCTGAGGGCTGAGGGCTGAAAAGACAATTCAGCCTTGTGTCGTCCCATTGAGGGCTGAGGGCTGAGGGTTGAGGGCTGAAAAGACAATTCAGCCTTGTCTCGTCGTCCCACCGCCGCATCGCCTAGCTTCATGACCACATGCTCGACAAAGCTGGTAAATACGCTGTTCCAAAACACAACTTTGACCAGGCGCAGCTCGGCGCGATCCATCGCGGCCAGCACGTCTTCCCAGGTGGCCATGGCCTTGATATGGTCGGACTTGCGGCGGGCCTCGCGCTCGAAATCGTAGACGCCCGCGCGCACGAATTGGCGGCCAATCCAGCGGCTCCAATCGACCAGCGGCTGGAGTGTCGATGGCTCTTTGGTATTGGAGAAGGCCAAGAAGCGCCCGCCCGGCCGCAGCACGCGCGCCGTTTCGGCCAGGTAGGCGTCGATCACGTCCAGCGGGAAGTGCTCCAGCACATCGATCGAGAACGATTTGTCGATCGTGTTGTCGGCGAAGGGTAGGCGGCGCGAGTCGGCCTTGGTCAGTGTGATTGTAGCGAGCGCCTCGTCGGCAAACATGGTGGCGGGGTCGTTGCCGATCATCAGGCCGACCTTGTCGCGATTCCAGATCGCGTGCTTGGCGGTGCCGCAGCCATTATCGAGCGCGACATCGGTTTTCTGAAATTTGAGCAGGCGGGCCAGCGCTCGGTCGCGCACGCCAGCGGCCAGCAGCGCCGGGGCCATCTCGCGGTAGTCAAGCTCTGCGGCTAGTTCGGCCTCCTCGCTGACATATTTCGAGGTATAGCCAAACTCAACTGCGCGCGGCATCAGGTCGAGGTAGCCGTGTTGAGCTGGGTAGTCGTTCTTGCAAGAAGCGCAGTACACGCCCGCGTCGCTGGCGACAAGATCGCGCGAGCGGCAGGTCGGGCACTGGAGCAGGCGGTACAAATGACGTGAGATCATAATTCGAAGTTACGAGTTCATTCAGAGTGTTGCACAGAATGACGCATTGTACCATGCATGGCGATGGCAGCAGCCGCGCGGCTGAAGCCGCTGGCTGGGGTTACGAAGCCCGCCTCTGCGGGCTGCAACGCCGTTCAGCCAGCGGAGGCGGGCTTCGTAGTGCTAGCCCGCGGCTTTAGCCGCCGGGGTGAGCGTGGTGACACCGTACCGAAGGGCGTTTGGCAATTTGAATGCGCCATGGTTCTTTGCTATACTCATAGGAATCCAAGATTTCTCAAGGAGCCGACGAATGAAGTGCTTTCCGTTCGTGACAGTGCTGCTTGCCAGCGCACTGCTGGTTGCTGCGTGCAATCCGTCCTCAACTCCTGCTGTCGTGCTGCCGCCAACTGCGGCACCAAGCACAGGAGTCGTCGCAACTCCGGCTGCGCCGCCAACGCAGATTCAGACGCAGTCCGGCGCGCTGCAAGGCGCGATCGAGCAGGAGATAGTCGCATTCAAGGGCATCCCCTACGCAGCGCCGCCAGTGGGCGATCTGCGCTGGCGCGCGCCTCAGCCAGCCGCAGCATGGCAGGATGTGCGCCCGGCGACGGCCTATGGCAGCGCCTGCCCCCAACCGGTGTCGCAGGAGATCGCCGGCGCTGGCGATATTGGCACGAAGAGCGAAGATTGCCTGTACATGAATATCTGGACGCCCAGGCCCGATCCTGCCACTAAACTCCCCGTGATCGTCTGGATTCACGGCGGCGCGTTTAGGATTGGCGCGGCCGGCGTGGTTGGTTATTCCGGCGTGCCGCTGGCAACCCGCGGCGCGGTTATGGTCAGTTTCAACTACCGGATGGGCCAGCTTGGGTTCTTCGCGCACCCGGCACTGGCGGCGGAGAACCCCGGCGGCCCGGCCAACTTCGGCCTGCTCGACCAGATCGCGGCGCTGACCTGGGTGCAGCAGAACATTGCCCAATTCGGCGGCGACCCTGGCAATGTGACGATCTTTGGCCAGTCGGCGGGCGGCAAAAGCGTGCTGGCCTTATTCGCATCGCCACTGGCCGAGGGGCTGTTTCACAAGGGCATTGTGCAAAGCTCGTATGTCATCCCCGATGCGACCCTGGCCAAGGCGCTCGATCTTGGCGGACAGGTTGCCACTAGTGTCGGGCTGAATGGTGCAGAAGCTAGCGCTGCCGAACTCCGGGCGATACCTGCGGAAGCGTTTGTCGAGCTTCCGGCGAAGTTGTTTACCTCGCCAGTCGTGATCGCAGGCGATAGCGTGCTGCCGCGATCAATCGAAAATGTGTTTGCGGCGGGCGAAGAAGCCGCGCTGCCGCTGATCGTCGGCAACACCAGCAACGATGCCAGTATCGCGCTGGCATTTGGCGTCGAGCCAGCCGACCTGCTCAAGCGGCTGGGCGCAGCCAACATCGTGGTGCGCGCGCTGTACCCCGGCGTGGGCGACGAGCGCAAGCGGGCGCTCCAGGCCACGCGCGATGTGGTTTGGACCATGCCGGCGCGCTGGATTGCCGACCGGCACGCCAAGCTGGCCCCAACCTGGCGTTACTACTTCGACTATACCGCTGTCAATAGTCGCGAGAACCTTCCCGATGGCGTGCCCCACGGGGCCGACATTTCCTACTTCATGGGCACTGGCGACTTGTCGCCAAGCCTGAAGGATATCTTCACCGATGAGGATCGCCAATTCTCGCGGCTCGCGAGTGAGTACTGGTTCGAGTTCGCCCGCACTGGAACGCCCACAGCCAGCACTGGCCCAGAGTGGCCCCCAGATGACGGCCAGCAAGACAAGACCATGTACTTTGGCGAGATGACTGCAGTGCGAACCAATTTCATGAAGGCACGGCTGGATGTGATGATCGGACTCGTCAAGATTATCGACCGGGTTGTGGTGAGCAAGTAGCGCGGGTGGTTTGCGCATCTGGCCCGGCGCTGAAGCGCCGGGCTATTGGGTTTCGATCACTGCTGTTCGCGTTGATATGTGTCTTGAACCGTTGTAACGCGCTTCAGCGCGTTTTGGCGTAGCAGACGCCGGATTTATCCAGTGGCTGTAGTGGCGGCGCAACAGCGCATGATGCGCCGCGCTAACAAGCGAATAGTACAGTATTGACATCGGCTTTGCTCAATGCTATACTCAGCTTAATCGTTTCACCACTTAATCGTTTCAGCGCGCAGGTTGAGCAATGGCTGCAACAATTAAACAGGTTGCTGCGCGCGCGAATGTGTCGGCGGCGACGGTCTCGTATGTGCTGAATGGCACCGGCACAGTGACCGAGGCAACCAAGCGGCGTGTGCTGGACGCGGCGGCGGCGCTGGAGTATCAGCCCAGCTACGCGGCCCGCAGCTTACGCGGGCGCAGCCACACGCTGGGTTTGGCGCTGCCTGCCCTGCCAGGGCGGCTGGCCGACCCAGCACTGGCCGAAGTGCTGGCCTCACTGGCCGATACGGCGGCAGCGCGCGGCTACCAGCTGTTGCTGGCCAAGCCCGATCAGCGCAGTGATGTCGAGCTGTGCGTAAACCTGGCCCGCACCGGTCGGGTCGATGGGCTGGTGTTACTGGATATGCTGGTGGGCGACGAGCGGGCGGCAGCGATGTGCGAGATCGAATTCCCGCACGTTTGCGCCGGGCCTGCGCCTGAGGGCTGTCATAGCGCCTCGGTCGAGGCTGATGGCGCGACGGCGGCGGCCATGGCGGTGCGGCATCTGCTGGCGCTTGGCCACCGT